>NZ_PJAP01000923.1:0-3135 GCF_002836795.1 Shewanella sp. 11B5
TAACGGCGCGGTTTGTGGCCTTTGCCTAACTTAAATTTATCTTGAAACGTTTGTTGCTGTTCAGGCGTTAATAATTGATAAATTTCGTTTTGCATTTTCAAATGCGTCAGCATCTTTTGTAAATGCTTTTGTTGCTGTGCTTCTGCCATTTCAGTTGCTTTTGCTTCATCAAAACCAGCGGTAGTGATTAACGCTAACATTTCTGTACGGTGCTCAGCGCGCTGCTCTTTAGTTGGACGCTCAGGGCAGTTAGCTTGATACTTATCAAAGATGGCTTTTACTTGAACTTTTTGGGCATCAGTTAAGTCCAGCTTACGAAGCATTTTATGCATGCCACCTTTGTGACCATGATGTCGGTCACCTTTAGCGGTAACATTTTCAGTTTTTACAGTATTATCAGCTGCATCAACTGCATATAACTGGCCAGCTAATAAAGCCGAGCTTGCCACTAAGGCAACTAAACTCGTTTTGATGATTGATGATGTTTTCATTGTTAAGTACCTCGGTATGAATGGGATTTATTTTCTGCCTTTGCAGATTTGATACTCAGTTTACCGAATGCAATGTCAATGAGGGTTAAGACTGAGTAAACCTATGTAAAGAACGTTTTCATAGCACTTTAGTGCCAGTAATTCATGATCAAGTTGGCATATTGAATGATAAATATCGCAGTAATGCGAGCCAGTTAACGTAATTCAGTCTTGATCCTTACAGTAATCATATTAGGGCATAAAATCTAACTATTAGCGCTTTAATGGAATACATTATGAACCGATTGATTGGCCAATTACTGTTACTTCTTTGTGTACTGATATTGGCACCCAGCTCAATAGCCAGTACCGCAGCCTCAACTGACAACTCACTTTGGTATACTCAGCAAAACCAGCAGCCAGTAGTTAAACTGCATTTCTTTTGGTCTAAAACCTGCCCTCATTGTCGTGAAGCCCATCCTTTTATTGATGCTCTAGGCGAACGTTTTGACTGGATAGAACTACACGACTACGCCATTAGCGAACCCGGTAATGTCGATAAACTTATGGAAATGGGCCAACACACTGGTGTTGAACCTAAATCAGTACCCTACTTTGCCATTTGTGGTGAGGCCGTTGTTGGCTATAACAGCCATGATGTCACAGGCCGTTTTATCCTAGAACGCTTAGTCAACTGTTACCAACGCCAAGGTGGTAAAGCAGATATTGGTAATAAGCTCGATGATTACTTAGGCGCATCGCCAGTAGTAAGCGCACCATTATTTGAAACCTGTGGTGACACTAGTGACGACCCACAAGCCGAAAGTTCGTGTGGTATGTCGTTTGACCAAGCCAGTGACATTACTCCTATACCGACTGTTCAACCTGTCGACATTCCACTCATTGGTGCTGTGCACCCTGAAGAAATGTCATTACCAGTGCTCACCTTAGTACTCGCTGGTGTCGATGCCTTTAATCCCTGCGCATTTTTCGTGTTGCTGTTTTTACTGAGCATTATGGTTAATGCAGGCAGCCGCAAACGTATGTTATTGGTAGGCGGTATTTTTGTATTCTTCTCAGGCTTTATCTACTTTATATTTATGAGCGCCTGGCTTAACTTATTCCAACTACTTGGTGGCGGTGATGGCGGTATCATTATCACTTGTGCGGGGGTATTGGCATTGATTGCGGCCATAGTGAATATAAAAGATTACTTTTACGGCCGTGGCGATGTCAGTCTATCAATGTCAGTTGAAAATCGTGGCTCGCTTATTAAACGTATGGGCAAATTATCTAAAGCCAGCTCGTTACCAACAATGATTTTAGGCTCAACTATTCTGGCTATTTTAGCTAACACCTATGAACTGCTTTGCACCGCAGGTTTCCCAATGATTTACACCTCTGTGTTGTCATTATCAGATCTCGATACCATGCAGCGATACTTATACCTCATCGCTTATAATGTGGTTTACGTTATTCCACTTGCCGCTATTGTGATTGTATTCTCAATGACCTTAGGTAAACGCAAGCTCACCGAAAAAGAAGGTGAAGTGCTTAAACTGATGTCAGGTATTATGATGTTAGGGTTAGGCAGCATGTTAGTGTTTAACCCTAACTCACTGCAAAATGCAGTCTTTTCAGTAGGCCTGATATTTGGGTCTATTGTACTGACCTTTATTATTGCCAGAATTAAACGCTACATAGTGCAAAATAAAGCAGGGTAAATGTAAAACTGTGCAATGTTGATATGATTTAATCTTGGCATAAGATAAGCTTAATTGATCGAAAAATCTGTATGTTAGCTTCAACATACAGATTTTCTTTGTGCCAGAGGAAAGTTATGAATCGCATTTTACTGATCGACGATGATATTGGTTTATCCGATCTACTCAGCCAATTACTTGAGTTGGAAGGCTTCGTATTAACCCAAGCTTATGATGGTGAGCAAGGGCTGATGATGGCGCAACAGCAAGACTTCGATTTAATCCTTCTTGACGTGATGCTGCCTAAACTCAATGGTTTTGAAGTCTTGCGTGCTTTACGCCAACGCAAGCAAACACCGGTATTAATGCTAACCGCTCGCGGTGATGAAATTGATCGGGTTGTCGGCCTTGAAATAGGTGCCGATGACTATTTGCCAAAACCCTTTAATGACCGTGAGTTAGTGGCACGAATTAGGGCCATATTACGTCGAGCACAAACAACTCAGCAAGATAGCCAAGCCAATGAAATGATGCAGTTTGGTGATTTACGTCTCGACCCTACCCGCCAAGAAACCTATTGCAATGAGCAACTAATCATTCTCACTGGCACCGAGTTTTCACTGCTATTTCATTTGATCGAAAAATCAGGCGAACTGGTTACCAAAGAATCATTAAGCGAAAACGTATTAGGCAAAAAGTTAATGCCATTTGATCGTAGCTTAGATATGCATTTGTCTAACTTACGCAAAAAATTACCAGAGCGTCAAGATGGCCGTCCACGCGTCAAAACCCTACGCGGTAAAGGCTATATTTGGATACCGTAATGCTAAAAAACAATCCATTTAACGGGCTATTTTTTAAATTATTGTTAGGCTTTTGGCTATGCAGTTCATTGATTATTGCACTGGTGTCTTTATTGCCATTACTGCAACAAAACCATGATCGTTCACCATTACCTCCCA
>NZ_PJAP01000924.1:0-3124 GCF_002836795.1 Shewanella sp. 11B5
GATATTTAGCTAACTCAATGACACAAAAACAGTACTATCATCTAGTTTTGGTCACGATGTCACCTTGACACAACAGCACGAAAAAACAGTGTCAGCAGCATAAACTCGGGGGATTAAAAATCAGCATTAGTGAAGAGTAAACTCATCATTGTGAGTGATTTACCTTGATATATCTCAACAAGTTGACTCAGATCACATTGCTGTTGCAGCTTAGTATTACACTTAATTTAAATGACACCTCAAGTGTGGCGTGTGCTATCGACTAACTTCACGTTCTCCAGCCTTGTATCGATGCTCAAATAATGAGAGGCCCATAATATGACATCAGATAAACAACAACCGACAACATCACACGATACTGATATTCGTCAAACGTTAGGACTCGATAAGTCTAGTGCAAAGCACAAGTTTGCGGGTAAATGGTTTTGGATTGTTGGGGGAATTGTTATTGTTATCATTGTAGTATGGCAAATATTCACTAACGGCCAATCGCAAACTATTCACTATAAAACGGCCAATGCCAACCGTGGATTATTGAGTATAACGGTTACCGCTACTGGCACGCTCGAACCCGTCAATCAGGTTGAAGTGGGCTCAGAAATTTCTGGCACAATTAAAACAGTATTGGTCGATTTTAATGATTACGTTAAAAAGGACCAAGTACTTGCGCGCATGGATACAGATCAATTGCAGGCCAAGGTAAACCAAGCTAAAGCATCTCTTGACTGGGCAAAAGCGCAGGTTAAACAAGTTGAAGCGACCATTATCGAAACCAAAAACAGCTTAAGTCGTTCCCGAGAACTCGCTAAAACGGGCATGTGTTCAGTACAAGAATGTGAAGCATCACAAGCGACATATGATCGCACTGTAGCCAATCTTGCAAGTGCTAAAGCCCAAGTCGTACAGTCGCAAGCAGCGCTTGATTCAGAGTTAACCACACTAGCAAAAGCCACCATACATTCACCGATTGATGGCATTGTGTTAATTCGTGATGTTGAACCAGGGCAGACCATGGCTGCCTCATTTCAAACACCGGTGATGTTTACCTTGGCAGAAAACCTCACTCAAATGGAATTACACGTAGACGTAGATGAAGCCGATGTTGGCCAGATTAGCGTGGGACAAGAGGCATTGTTTACTGTGGATGCTTATGCCAGTCGAAATTTTCCAGCCAAAATTTCAGAGGTTCATTTTGCTTCTCAAACCGTTGATGGTGTGGTGACCTATGAAACCGTACTAATTGTCGATAATTCAGCCTTATTACTGCGTCCTGGGATGACGGCCACCGCGGATATTTTAGTTAAACAAGTATCCGATGCATTGCTGGTTCCCAATGCAGCCTTGCGTTTCAGTCCTCCAGAACAGGAGCAACAAGCCGCTAGCAGTGGCGGCTTAATGAGTAATTTACTGCCACGACCTCCAAGCAGCTCACAACCTCAAGAACACGCAGTAAACAGCAACAAAAATCAACAACACATATGGACACTACGCGACGGCCAACCCATTTCCATAGAAGTCACCACCGGATCGAGTGATGGAATTAACACTGAAATCACTGCTGGCGACATTGAAACGGGCATGGCATTAATTATCGATACCATCAGTAACAAACAGTGAAGGATATGATGCAAAGCCAGCAACCCTCCCTGATTGAGCTCAGGGACGTCACCAAAGTTTATGGCTCAGGACAAGCAGAGATGCAGGCCTTGGGCGGAATAGATTTAACCATCGAGCGCGGCGAGTTTGTGGCGGTGATGGGGCCTAGTGGATCAGGGAAATCAACCTGCATGAATGTGCTAGGTTGCTTAGATACACCAACTGCAGGCAGTTATAGGTTTGATGGTATTGATGTTGGTTCGTTAACTCGCGATCAATTAGCATTACTAAGACGTAACTATCTCGGTTTTGTGTTTCAGGGATTCAATTTACTCAACAGAACATCAGCACTGGAAAATGTTGAATTACCACTCATCTATCGAGGCATGCCAGCTGCTGAGCGTCGTGAGCATGCATTGAATGCACTCAAAGTAGTAGGCCTTAACGGCTGGGAAGATCACACCCCGGGAGAATTATCTGGTGGCCAACAACAACGAGTAGCGATTGCCCGCGCGATTGTGACTCAGCCCTCGGTGTTATTAGCCGATGAACCCACGGGTAATTTAGATTCGTCGCGCAGTCGAGAAATAATGGAACTGTTAAGCTCATTTAATCGCGACCAAGGCATCACCATCGTAATGGTGACTCATGAGCCAGACATGGCAGCATTTGCCAAACGCCAAATACACTTCCTTGATGGCTTAGTCGCTCATGATGCCAACAACCAAGGACACAGCTGATGTTATGGAATGCTTTATTATTGGCTATGCGAGAAATTCGTCGCAATGTTATGCGGTCATTTCTTACGGTTTTGGGTATTGTCATTGGCGTAGCGGCGGTGATTATTATGGTCACTATTGGTGGCGGTGCAACACAACAGGTGACACAGCAAATTTCGAGCCTGGGCAGTAACCTGTTAATGGTCTCTCCTGGTCAGCGGATGGGAATGGGCCAGCGGTCCTCAGCATCGGCATTTCGTCTCGATGATGCTGAAGCTATCAGCAGAGAAATAAGCAACATCAGCGCAGTTGCTCCCTCCGCATCGCAGAGTGTTACCGTCGTTTTCGGCAATGAGAACTGGAGTACCAGTATTAGCGGTTCAACCAATCAACTTTTTGAAGCCGGAAACTGGGAATTTAAATCGGGGCGTCAGTTTGTCGAAAGTGAATTACGCGCAGGCAAGGCTGTTTGCATAATAGGTGAAACCGTTCGCAAGGAATTGTTTGGGGAACAAAACCCAATTGGACAAAAAATCCGCCTAGAAAAGCTGTCATGTGAAGTCATAGGGCTACTAAATTCTAAGGGGCAGTCAACAATGGGAATGGATCAGGACGATTTGGTGGTGATCCCGTTACGCACTTTTCAACGACGACTAGCGGGTAATCAGGATGTCAGACTGATCCAAATATCAGTTAAAGATGGCGTATCAACCCAGAAAGTAGAACAAGCTGTGACTGAATTGCTGCGTGAACGTCGCCATATATCAGCCAATGAAGATGATGACTTTTCGGTAATGGATCTAAAAGAA
>NZ_PJAP01000925.1:0-3114 GCF_002836795.1 Shewanella sp. 11B5
GGATGATTTGCATGTTAGTCCTTTAATTGTATTTAACGAGAATTGTATTAAGTACGGTTAGTTAACTTAGCAGTGGTTGTGAGATTTTGCTAGGATCTAGGCCGCTACGCAGATAGTGCGCTGCGCTTCTAGGGCGGACTGCGTCCTGCTAAGGACAGCTTCGCTGCTGAGAAAATAGATAACAAGCGGTAACAGACAGAATAAGCGGTAGCGATCGAGGAAATAGATAGCAAGCGGTAACAAGCGGTAACAAGCGGTAACAAGCGATATAGAGCGGTAACAGACGATAGCAAGCGGTAGCAGGCGAATAAGCGATAACAAGCGGTAACAAACGATAGCGAGCGAGGAAATAGATAACAAGCGATAGCAGGCGATATCGAGCGGTAACAGACGATAACAAGCGGTAGCAGGCGAATAATAGATAACAAGCGATGAAAGAGATTAAAAGCGATATCAAGCGAACTAGATTCTAGCGGTTAGGCTTGTTATCGCTTTTTAACGCATCGTGGAGCCGCGACTCTGGAGTTAAATCCTTTAAATACAGCGTCTTATTGTTGCCAGTCGAGTGCTGGAATACTTAAGGTTCAGCCTATGAAGTAACCTTAGGGTTAATAATGGTGATGTATACTGGGGCACTACCAAGCACCAGGTAAGGTTGTTAGTACCGAATTCATGATTCAGTCTGGATACTGCTTAGAATGAACTGAGATATCATAAGACTAGTCTTACTGCACAATGAAGGGGCTAGATTTATTTTCATCAACATTAAACTCAATACTATGAATATATAATGAGGTTATGTCAGAAATAAAGTTGCCGATCAACTTAAGTGATCGGCATGAGTACATTATGAACTCTTTTATTGTTACTAGTCAGCTAACAATGATTATTGGCAGAACTCGCAGGCAATTTTTGAGGCTAGTTTGGCATTATTAAATACCAACTCGATATTGGCCACTAAGCTGCTCCCTGCCGTTTTTTCTGCTACTTTTGACAATAAGAAAGGGGTTGAGGCTTTACCCGAGATACCTTTTTCATTCATCTCGGCTACCGCATCTTTAATCACCTGATCGATCATTGTTTTATCTAGTGCATATTGTTCAGGGATTGGATTAGCAATAACCATGCCGCCTTTTAATCCCATTTGCCACTTAGCCGTCATCGCAGCAGCGATTTGCTTAGGTTCATCGAGACGATAGTCAACATGAAAATCGCTTTCGCGGGTGTAAAAGGCAGGTAGCATATCGGTTTGATAACCGATAACAGGCACACCTTGGGTTTCTAAGTATTCTAACGTTAAACCAATATCCAAAATTGATTTGGCTCCAGCACAGACCACTGCTACGTCAGTATTAGCTAATTCTTGCAAGTCGGCTGAGATATCAAATGTTTGTTGTGCCCCACGATGCACACCACCGATGCCACCAGTTGCAAACACTTTAATACCAGCCATCGCGGCCAAAATCATTGTCGATGCTACAGTCGTCGCGCCATCCGCTTTTTGTGCCACAATAAAAGGAATGTCACGACGGCTAGTTTTAATTACTGCTTGACCAGCCTTACCTAAATACTCAATCTCTTCATGGGTCATCCCCACTTTGAGTCGCCCATTGAGGATTGCGATGGTTGCCGGTATTGCACCATTATCACGAATTATTTGTTCAACCTTAAGCGCTGTCTCTACATTTTGCGGATAAGGCATACCATGAGAAATAATAGTTGATTCTAATGCCACTACAGGTCGCTTGGCATCCAATGCTGCTTTGACTTCAGGGTTGATATCTAGGTACTGGCTTAACATAATGACTCCTTGATAACTCGATTGACTGATATTTCAGACATATTGGGATTAATCGTTGCGATATCGGATAAGGCCACTACCGCGGCGGCCATGGCAAACTCGGTCGATTTTCGAGTTGACCAATCTTGAATAAAACCATGGGCTAGACCAGCTAAAAAAGCATCGCCAGCGCCATTGGCATTAACCATAGAAACGGGAATTGCGGGGAGCAGGGCTTGTTCCTGCTTATCGCTGAAGAATACGCCATCAACGCCGAGGCTTAGAAAGATCCGTTCTACCCCTTGAGCATGAAACCAATTGGCTAACTCGGGCAGTTGGTCGTGATCTGTAATTGTGATCCCTGAGAGTTGTTCGGCTTCTTTAAGGTTGGGTTTTAGGGTATGAATGGCACTAAGATAGGGCTTTAATTTAATTGCCTTAGCACAAGAAACGGGATCGACGAACAATGGAATATCTGCGTAATTACTTAGAATGTAAGCTAATGAGGTTTGCGATAAATTAGCATCTACAACAATCACATTGGCTCGTTGCAGCATAGCTTGCTGAGACTTGAGCACATCAACACTAAGGCGTTCTAAAATCGCCATATCATTAATGGCCACGTGCATATCGCTTTCGCCATCTAACACCGACAAGTAGGTTGAGGTTACGCTATCAGGCAATTGCAAAGTGTGCTTCATATCGATGCCAGCCCGCTGACAATGTTCGATAATTTCTTGGCCGTAAGTATCTTTTCCTACCGCAGTAGTCAAGCGAGTATCAGTGCCTAATCGCGCTAAGTTTTCGGCAATATTGCGTCCTACACCGCCTGGTGAACAGCTGACGCTGCCGGGATTCGAATCACCCACCCTAAGCGAACCTGCTGGTCGGCCTAGTATGTCCATATTGGCTCCACCGATCACAACGACATAAGGCGCTTCGGCCAAAATATAACCTTTACCGCGAATGATGCCTTTGTTGGTTAGATTCATAATATGTCCGGCGACAGCGGATCGGCTCATGCTTAATTTATCGGCCATATCTTGTTGCGGCATTAAGGGGTCTTGCTTGAGTAATGCTAAGATTTCTAACTCGCGTTCCGTCATATGAGTGATCTCACTATCCATTTAGCAAACAAATGTTTGCATACCAAACATTTGTTTAACGTAAGTGAGTTTTAAATAAAGTGCAACAAAAAAAATGATGAAATGTGATCAATGATTAACATCTAAATCAATTAATAAACAAAAAAGACTGACTTTTTTCACATGTATATGAGGCATAAACCGAAGATGATATCAGCCCGAATCGCAGTTATTCGATAATGACTTACA
>NZ_PJAP01000238.1:0-9480 GCF_002836795.1 Shewanella sp. 11B5
GTACATGCTGTCGTTAAAGTTATCGTCTTTATGGGTACGTAAAACGCGTTCGTTGATATTACAATCACCAAATTCGCATTGTTCAGATTGCTGTAAACAATCATCCGTATTGCAAAATTTAGTGAATAAATCGTCCGGATAAGCTGTTTGTGAATGCGCATATTGCGCAGTGAAAGTATCTTGTTTCGTCGGTTGGTACTTTATATCAACACTGGCAACATAGTTATGATAATCATCGGCTTGCTTTAACGTCACTAAGCCACCAATTGAAAACTCTCTGCTAGGGTCAAATCGATAGCGAGCCGCCATGTTATGACTTTGCTGATCCAATATCGCCACATCAGAACTTAAATTGCCAGGGACTAAAAACTGGGTTTGAGTGTCATTGGCCGCCAATATTGCAACGGTATGGTTATCGGTTTTGCTGGTCAGCTTTACCCCATAATCGGGCGAACTAATATTGCGGGTGTGCAGTAAATCTAATTGGGTATCAAAGTAATCTTTGTTGTCTAAGAAAAAGGCGCGTTTTTCCGGAAAGAAGAGTGCAAATGTGTTGTTTACATCTAGCTGACCCGCATCAGCTTCTACTTGAGAGAAGTCTGGGTTAATTGTGGCGTTAAGTAAGGTAGTCGGTGTGATCCCCCAACGTAAATCTAATCCAACATCAACATTACTTTCATCACTCCAAGGTTGGGCCTGCGCTACGTCTCGTTGCTGGCTTTGATTTGCCACAATCGAGGGTGTGAGTTGGAGGTCTTTCCCTTGAGTTGCACCAGCTAAACCCGATGCGATACCTAATTGGCATAACTGACACGATACGTTACGGTCTATTTTATGAGTGGATAAGCGATGGGTTTCATTGCGGGGATAAAAGCGAATAAGCTCAATGCCCCAAGTTTGAATTGGATTACTGTCATCAAAATTAAACAGTCTTAAAGGGAGTTGCACCTCAACTTGAAAACCATTTTTGGTGAGTTTACCTTTGCTATACCAAATCCCGTCCCAGGCATCACTTTCTTGACCAGTGAGTTCATTTTCAATGGAGTCACTTTGCGCCCCATAAGGGTTAATAAAAAATTGGTAGGCTAAACGAGCATTATTGAAGGTATCCAGTATAATACCCACCATGTCATCGCCCCAGGATTTATCTCGATCACGTAGATTTGCTCGAATATTGTCTGGATTAGGATCGTGGGCGGTAAACGCAAAATATAGGCTGGTGTTTGACGCATAGACTTTAGCTGTGGTTATTACTGGTGCAGCGGTATTCTCACCAGGAGAGGTTTCATAACGCAGCATTACCTCGGTAGCGTGTTGCCAAGCTGATTCGTTAAAGTCGCCATCCATCTCAATATCTTCATTGATGGTCGGGATGTCGAGATGGAATTGCTGGCTCGAACCCGCAAACGCAGCGAAAGATAATACACTGCTCAATAATGCCAAAATTAATATAGCGCCACAGGTACGTTCACAAGTTTGAGTTAATCGGTTGATTGGTGCAAAGCTGTTAGTTGGAATTAAGTTGTTGATCACTTTCACTCTGTTTTTATTTTTTGTTATTTCTCTTATTGTCGCAAAAAACTCCTTAAAACGTAGGTCCGACTTGTACCAAAATAATCACTAAATTGTTACTGAATGTTAAATTAGCTTGCGTAAATGTAATAAAAAAGCCCGATAGTCGCTATCGGGCTTGTCTTTAAGCTGTACAGTTTCGGTTGTTCTACTGCGAGAAGAGACCATGCTTCTATTGAGCCATTACCTTCGAACTAACTGTCTGCGAACTAATTACTTTCGAACTGATTATTTTTCAAAAATAATCAGTTGGATTAACTCTCTACAGCTTAATTTTCTAACGATTAATCGGGGGCGACAATGCTATTTTTATAGGCATCACGATATTTATCGACCCACATAGCCGTTGCACCACAAATGGCTACCGGCATAACGATAAAGTTTACAATCGGGATCATTGAAAACACTGTCACGGTAGCACCGAAGCTAAAACTCGAACCCTTGGTATTTTTGAGAGCGAACTTCATATCGTCAAAAGGCACTTTATGATTATCAAATGGATAGTCGCAATATTGAATTGCCATCATCCACGCGGTGAATAAAAACCATAAAATGGGCGCTGCAGTTTGGCCGATAATCGGCAACCAAAATAACACTAAAAACAGTAATGCTCGTGGTAAATAGTATTTGAGCTTAATCCATTCACGACCAAAAATACGCGGCAAATCTTTGAGCATATCGACCGAACTGCCAGTATTTAAGTTTTTTCCAGTGAGATGCTGCTCGACTTTTTCGGCCAATAAACCATTAAACGGCGCCGCAATCCAGTTCATGACTGAGCTGAATAAAAACGACATTACCACTAACATTGTCAAGACGGCTAATGGCCACAATAAAAAATTCAACCAGCTTAAATATTCTGGAAGTTGCCCGTTCATCCAGGTAAATAGCTCAGTTAATTGTCCTAGTGCAAAATACATCGCTGAGGCGAATAAGACTAAATTGATCATCAGCGGGATAAATACAAATGAACGTAAACCCGGCTGTTTAATTAATTGAAACCCTTGGATAAAATAATTCACACCACTTTTTTTGGCGATTATTGAATTGGTAACCATTGAGACTGCCTATTTTGTGACTTATATTGTTGATTTTGACGAGCCAAGCACAATAAAACAAGTGATAAACTGTGTCAAAAGGATAAAAATCGTTACAAAAAGCTGCTCAATTGCTAAAGTGAGCTGCTTTTTCCTTTTAATGCGTACCTGAACTGGCAACATGAGATTAAAACAAATAAAACTTGCTGGATTTAAGTCGTTTGTAGACCCAACTAAAATCCCATTTGATAACGCCTTATCAGCGATTATTGGCCCAAACGGCTGCGGAAAATCCAATGTGATTGATGCCGTACGCTGGGTGCTGGGTGAAAGTTCGGCAAAGCATTTACGTGGCGATTCGATGACCGACGTTATTTTTAACGGTTCATCGGCACGCAAACCCATTTCTGTTGCGGGTGTCGAACTGGTATTCGAGAACATTCAGGGAAGGCTCACTGGTCAATATGCCAGTTATCAAGAAATCTCGGTTAAGCGACAAGTTAACCGCGACAGTGAATCAAGCTATTTCCTCAATGGTCAAAAATGTCGTCGAAAAGACATTACCGACTTATTTATGGGGACGGGTCTTGGGCCGCGTAGTTATGCCATTATCGAGCAAGGTACTATTTCACGCTTAATCGAATCTAAACCTCAAGAATTAAGAGTGTTTATTGAGGAAGCGGCAGGTATTTCGCGTTATAAAGAACGCCGCCGAGAAACCGAAAACCGTATTCGTCATACCCGTGAAAACCTCGAACGTTTAAATGATATTCGAGTTGAACTCGGTGCCCAATTAGACAAGCTATCGCAACAAGCTAAAGCCGCTCTACAGTACCGAGAATTAAAAAATAGTGAACGAGAGTTGCATAGCCAGCTATTAGTGATGCGCTATCAGCAATTGTTGCAGCAAACAGACAGACTTGATGCCGAAACGGCCGAAGGTGAGCTTAAATCTGAAGCGTTAGCCAAAACCGCA
Source organism: Shewanella sp. 11B5 (assembly GCF_002836795.1). Classification (NCBI taxonomy): domain Bacteria; kingdom Pseudomonadati; phylum Pseudomonadota; class Gammaproteobacteria; order Alteromonadales; family Shewanellaceae; genus Shewanella; species Shewanella sp. 11B5. The sequence continues at coordinate 3,586 of NZ_PJAP01000238.1, forward strand.
CAGCAGGGCGACACCAGTGTTATTCAACTTAAACAGCAATTGGCTGAGCTCAGTGATGCTGAACATAAGCTGGTAGAGCAATATTACCAAGCCGGTAATACCATGACCAAGCTTGAGCAACAGCTTGCTCATCAGCAACAGCAAGACTCTCAGTTGCAGCAACAAATTCAAATATTACAACAGCAAATCAAACAAGCTGACGATAATATTGTCAGCATGACCGATGTTCATCAACGATTGGTTGCGCAATTGGATACTCACCAACCCGCTTATGAACAGGCGAGTATTGTACTTGAGCAAATCGATGAGCAAGTTTTTGCTATCGAAGAAGCGTGTGATGATCAGCAGCAACAAGTAACCCAATATGCTGAAATCTTAGCGACTCATAAAATGCAGTTGGCCCTGAGCCAATCGACGCTCAGCCATCAACAGCAAAGCTTGGTACAAAACGAACAGTACTTAGCTCAATTACAAACAGAGTTAGCAGCTTTAGCTCAGCAAGACAACCAACAGCAGTTGCACAACAGCACGGCAGAATTAGCGAATGTTGAACAACAACTAAATGATAAACAGCTGCAACACAGTCAACTTGAGCTTTCCTTACATGAGCAGCAAAAAGCCGTCACTGAAGCGAGTGATGCTTATCAAACCCTAAAGCAAACAGTCACTCGCCATCACTCTCGGTTGCAATTTATTGATGAGTTGCTGGCTGATCACACTCAAGATGATGGCCAACAATTGTGGCAAGTTATTGAGGTTGTGCCTGGTTGGGAGAAAGCGGTCGATAAAGTGTTACAAGGCTTAAGTCAATTACCTGTTCTAGGGTTGGGTCAAACATCTTCATTGAGCGTTTCTCCGCCTACAGTGGGTTTTGAGCCACAGCATCAAGTGACGTATCCTGCTTTAACAACCCCAGTTAATTTAACGCCATGGTTACAACATGTTGTGTGGGCGTCCAGTCTCAGTGAAGCAAAGGAGTTATTACCAACATTGCTTCCTGAGCAATATATTGCCACTCAAGAAGGTTACTTGATAGGCAATGGTTTTGTGCTCAATCATACTCAGGCAGGGCAATCCGCTATTGTACTGAGCCAAGAGCGAACAAGCTTAAGTCAGCAATTAATTGAGCTTGAGCAACAACTGCTATTGTCTCAGCAATCTCTGACTTCGTTAACTCAACGGGCTGCGACCACTCAGGTAGAGCTGAATCAATGCCAACAGGCTTGTCATCAGTTGCAAATAGAGCAGACAAAACTGCACTCTTTGGTGACAAGTTTAACTCAACAAGCCGTTGAGAAACGCGATAAACAACAGCAATGCAGCCAGTCAATCGCCAAGCTTGAACAGCAAATGGGTGATAAACAAATGCATGTCGATGCCCTTGAAGAACAAGTGTTGACGCAAGAAGATACATTGTTGCAAGCGATGAACCAACACGATGTTGCTCAACAAGCTTGGCAAACAAGCCAAGCCAAGCTGCGTGAAACCAAAGTTGTTCGCACCGATGTTGCAAATAACGTTAAGCAACTGCAAACACAAGTGCAACAACATGCTACCCAGCAAGCATTGAGTGAACAGAAATTAAAGCAACAACATGAAAAACAGACAGAATTAGTCAGTCAATTGACTCAGTTACAACAAATGTTGCTCGACAATCAGCAGCAACAAGGTCAACATGATTTAAGTCAATTATCAACACAGCTGGCGCAAGCACTCGAGCAGCAACAAGCATTACAGCAGCAATTACAGCACAATCGGTCTCAACAAGCAGAGCTTCAAAGCAGTTTAGACCGTTTAGTATTGATGCAAAAACAACAGCTTGTAGTGTTACAAGACTTGACTCAAAAGATAAGCACGTTAAAGTTACGTCGTGAGGGCTTAAAAGGGCAGGCTAATGGGCAGCTGCAATTGCTGCAAGAACAGCAAATTCAGCTACAACAGGTCATTGCCGACATACCGGAACATGCATCTGTTGATGTTTGGTCGCAACAGCTTGAAAAAGTAAAACAGAACATTATACGTTTAGGTGCTATCAACCTTGCAGCCATTGAAGAATTTGAATCGCAACGAGAGCGAAAAGCTTATTTAGACAGTCAAGATGACGACCTAAATAAAGGATTAGCGATTTTAGAAGATGCTATCCGTAAGATAGATAAAGAAACCCGAAGCCGTTTTAAAGCCACATTCGAAACGGTAAACCATGATTTAGGGCTGCTATTTCCTAAAGTTTTTGGTGGGGGAAGGGCTTATTTGGCATTAACCGGTGATGACCTGCTTGAAACGGGTGTTACTATTATGGCGCAACCGCCAGGTAAGAAGAATAGCACCATACATTTACTTAGTGGTGGAGAAAAAGCGTTAACCGCTTTATCATTAGTCTTTGCCATTTTTAGACTGAATCCAGCACCTTTTTGTATGCTAGATGAAGTAGATGCACCTTTGGATGACGCCAACGTCGAACGTTTTTGTCGGTTACTGAAAGAAATGTCACAGAGTGTGCAATTTATTTATATCAGTCATAATAAAATAACAATGGAAATGGCCGATCAACTTATTGGCGTTACTATGCATGAACCAGGCGTTTCAAGAATAGTCGCAGTGGACATTGAAGCCGCCGTCGCCATGGCAGACGCGGTATAAATTAGCAAGACAGGGAATCTAATGAAAGATCTACAACTGGTGTTATTCGTATTAGGCGCTATCGCAATAATTGCGGTGTTAGTGCACGGTTTTTGGTCGATTCGCAAACAACAACCTAAATCAATGAAGCAAAGTCCGATGGCTGGATTTTATAAAGACCAAGCTAAACGTCGAGACTCTGAAGGTTTTGACGCAGATGGTATTGGCCAAGTGCGTATACGTAAACCTGGTGAGGTTGAAGAAACTGTCATTAAGCCAGTATTAAAGACTAATTTAAGTCAAAAGCCACACTCGGGTACAACTAAGCTAACCGACACTCCTTTACAAGATTCATTGCGTCAGCCTGGTCCGCATAAAACTGAGCCAGAACATGTTGAACCTAAAGTGGTACAGCCTGCACAACAAAGCTTATTTGTAGGTGACGACGTTAAACCTGCTCCAATGGCAAGTACGTCAATGAATACTCCTAAAAAGATATTCAATCCTTCAACCAGTACCGCTAAGTTAGAAAGCTACACAGGTAAGCCTGTTGCCGCCAGAGCAGAACCGATTAAGCCACCAATACAACCAGCAGCGCCAAAAGTCGACGTTAAAGCTGAAGTTGAAGAGGTTAAAGCTGAAGTAGAGGTTAAATCAACCCCGAAAGCGGATGCTCCTGTAAATGAACCTGTAGAGCCAACCGATGTGTTAGTACTGCATATTGTTGCTAAAGCGGGCGAGCAAATTCAAGGTGCAGAATTATTGCCAAGCTTGTTATCGCTCAATTTTAAATTTGGCGATATGGATATTTTTCATCGCCACATTGACAATGCAGGTACTGGGAAAGTGCTGTTTTCACTCGCTAACATGCTAAAACCAGGAATATTTGATCCAGATAATATGGAGCAATTTGTCACCCAAGGTGTGGTGCTGTTTATGACCTTACCGGGTTATGGCGATCCATTAATGAACTTCACCATTATGCTGAACTCAGCTTATCAAATTGCCGAGGATCTCGGTGCAGAATTATTGGATGGACAACGTCAACCTTGGTCCGATGCCACCAAAAAAGATTATTTACGACGACTCAATGCCGCGTAGGTTGATGTGTTAATTAAGGCCGCAGCAGCGGCCTTAATTGTTTTATACCTTTACACTTTATCAAGCAAACCACGGTTACAACTTGTATGACGGATGCCACAATGCACGCTATTCAAACTGAAATGGATCAACTTACTCACACCATTAATCAACATAATATTCGTTATTACGTTGATGATGCTCCGTCAATACCCGATGCTGAATACGATAGATTAATTAAGCGCTTAACTGAATTAGAACGTGACTATCCGCAATTTAAATCGGTAGATTCACCGACACAGCGCGTCGGCGGTATGGCATTACAAAAATTTGCTCAAATTACCCACCTTAAACCGATGTTAAGTCTCGACAATGCGTTTGAACAAGCTGATTTTGCAGCATTTAATAAGCGTATAACTGATAAAGTCGATAACGTTGATTATGTTTGCGAACCAAAACTAGACGGATTGGCCGTGAGTATTACTTATCGTTTGGGCGTTCTTGAACGCGCCGCAACGCGAGGTGATGGCAGTGTCGGCGAAGATATTACCGCTAATGTGCGTACTATTCGTTCTATTCCGCTCAAGTTACGCGGTGAAGAATTTCCTGATTTAGTTGAAGTACGTGGCGAAGTGTTTATGCCTAAAGCGGCATTTGAGGCATTAAACCAGCGTCAAATAAGCAAAGGTGACAAAGTCTTTGTTAATCCTCGCAACGCAGCCGCCGGCAGTTTGCGCCAATTAGACAGTAAAATTACCGCTTCAAGGGCTCTTGGGTTTTATGCTTATGCATTAGGTGTAGTCGAAGGCGAGTCACAACCGATGCAAACAAGCCACTATGGCCAACTAACACAGCTGCAACAATGGGGTGTCCCCGTCAGTAGCGAAGTGAAAGTGACTGATTCATTAGAAAAAGTCTATGCATATTACGCCGATATTATGGCCAGACGAAGTGCGCTTGAATATGAAATCGACGGTGTCGTCATAAAGGTCAATGACATTGCTAAGCAGCAAACTCTAGGTTTTGTCGCTAAAGCCCCTCGATGGGCCATAGCCTATAAATTTCCAGCCCAAGAAGAAATGACCTTGTTAGAGTCAGTTGACTTTCAGGTTGGCCGAACAGGTGCTGTTACCCCAGTCGCTCGCCTCAAACCGATTTTTGTCGGTGGCGTGACTGTGTCGAACGCGACCTTGCACAATGCTGATGAAATTGCCCGTCTTGGGGTAAAAATAGGCGATACAGTGATTATTCGCCGCGCAGGTGACGTTATCCCGCAAATTGTTGCTATCGTGCCAGAAAAGCGCCCCGATGATGCACAAGATATTATCTTTCCACAGCATTGCCCTGTGTGCCAAAGCATTGTTGAGCGTTTAGAAGGCGAAGCTGTAGCGCGTTGCAGTGGTGGACTCTTTTGTGAAGCGCAACGTAAAGAGGCTATTAAGCATTTTGCATCCCGTAAAGCATTAAATATTGATGGCATGGGCGATAAAATCGTCGAACAGTTAATTGACAAAGAATTAGTCAAAACGCCAGCAGACTTGTTTTCACTTACCGCTTCAAGCGTCACGATGTTAGAACGCATGGCGATGAAGTCGGCGACCAATATCGTGGCGGCAATTAAAGATGCTAAAACCACCACGTTGGCGCGTTTTTTATATAGTCTTGGGATCCGTGAAGTAGGGGAAGCTACCGCTGCGAATTTAGCGCAACACTTTGCTGAATTTGAGCGTATTCGAACCGCTAGCGTTGAACAACTGTTAGAAGTTGCTGATGTTGGTGACATCGTTGCCAAGCACATTCGACAATTTTTTTCTCAACCACATAACATTGAAGTAATAGATCAATTGCTTGAAGCCGGTATTACTTGGCCTGTTATTGAACAAGCTGACGAGTCGCAGCTTAGTCTTAAAGGGCAAACATGGGTGTTAACCGGTACGTTAACCCAGCTTAATCGTAACGATGCCAAAGCCCAATTACAGGCTTTAGGCGCCAAAGTGGCTGGCAGTGTCTCGAAAAATACTGATTGCCTTGTCGCTGGCGAGGCTGCTGGCTCTAAGTTAGCAAAAGCGGAAGAGTTGGGCGTTAAAGTGATAGATGAACAAGCTCTGATGGATCTATTGAATGCGGCTAACTAACATGAAAGCTGGTAGCGCTTTATTTATGCTGGTGCATATAGATAAGAGTTTGTTGTGAATT
>NZ_PJAP01000926.1:0-3108 GCF_002836795.1 Shewanella sp. 11B5
ACAGGGTAATCAGCTTGAACTCACTCATGCTTATGACAGCCATTCAAGATTAATTGAGCAGGCATGGCGACATGCTCGCTCAGATAACGCAGCATCAGAGCTTATATTAGAAGAGCTTTCCTCATCAGAGTCAGTTCTGTTTGTATCAAGACGTTATCAATACGATAAACAACATCAATTACTTCGTTGTGATAGCAACATTGCAGAGCAGGGCGCAACTAGTGAGGTTCAAACCTCCCAAGGGCCTGAAACCAAAAGCGCGCCCGATGTTAAGCAATTTCGCTATAACAACATCAGCCAACTAGTCAGTGACAGTTATACTCGTGTAACGGATAACCCTACTGGCAACAAAACCAGTGTTCAGCAACAATACCAATGGGATGGATTTGGTAATCCTACTCATTCTCTTCGTGTTGACAATAACAGTGCTGATGCCAGTATTATCAGCTCAACAGCTGACTTAGAGCGTGCAGAACACATTCAACAGCCAGCGTCATCGGCTTTGTCATCCGACACAGCAAGGCCCAATAAAAACCTTAATGATGTGGTGGTTAACAACGACCGCTTAATGAGCATGGCTGGGGTCGATTACCGTTACGACGCCAGTGGCAACCAAATCAGCCAAGTGGGTACGGGCGATAAACAACAGCGTAGTTTTAATGGCTTAAACCAACTGGTGCAAATCAACGTTAATGGCAAGCTGACGCAATACGAATATGATGCCCTAGGCCGTCGCAGTGCAAAAATCACCGAACTCGGTCGCACCGACTTCATTTGGGACAATCATCAGCTTATTGGCGAATGCACTTTAGGTGAATACACCTGGTATATTTATCAGCCTGATACTTTTACACCTGTAGCACTCATTAAAGCAGGGCAAGTATATTATTATCACCTAGACCAACTCGGCACACCCATTTGCTTAACCGATGAAAACGTTCAAATCGTCTGGCGCAGCCAACAAGACGTGTTCGGCCAGACAATTGAAAGTACATCTATTAAAAATACAGATATTGAATATACAGATTTTAAAGATGCAGCCAAGCAAGACAAGATAACTAACCCAATCCGTTTTCAAGGGCAATACTTTGATGACGAATCAGGGTTACACTACAACCGCTTTAGGTACTACAGCCCTGGGCAAGCTAGATTTATACATCAAGACCCGATAGGATTAGTGGGCGGGATAAACCATTATCAATATGCGCCTAACCATGTGAACTGGGTGGATCCGTTTGGGCTGAGTTGTAAAGAAAATGGTTGGAATACGTTCCAAAAAAACTCTAAAGGGATCTTTTCATCTGTTACGCAGGCTTCCCAAGGTTATAAATTTTGGAAAGCGCAAAATTGGCCTGAGCTAGAGGATTTACTTGGGCCAGGTTCTTGGCCCCCAAACAGAGGCTTTGTGAGTATAGAAACTGTAGATTTAAATATTGGGAGCAAAATTGATCGGTTCGGTGGTTTTTTAGATTCAAATGGTGAATTTCGCGATTATGGTACATTCGTTTCTCCTGAAGGTAACTCATTTACTAGTAGGGCTTTACCTTCTTCGACAAAAAATAAAGACTATAATGCTTATGAAGTTATTGAACCGCTAAAAGTAAATTCTGGTCCTGCTATTCCTTGGTTTGGTCAGCCTGGAGGGGGTACACAATATGAGTTACCAAGTTCAATTGAAAATTTGAAAGATAAGGGAAAAATTAAGGAAAAACGGCCATCTAACAATAAGGATGATTTATAAATGATATATACATATTCTGGTAGCAGGCTGCGCTCTATTTTTTTGGGGAGTGAAAATGAACTATTAGAAACGAAGTTCCATGTGAAATGTCCAAAGTGTAAGGGTGATGTTTTTTTTTCTTTTAATGAAATTCAAAGCATTAAAGGAAAGTTACTTGATTTTACTAAGGCTTCGAATCTGTTAAAAGAAACTCAATATGGTGTTGAAGTTAAAGTGGGTGTACCTGCTTATGCTATCAGTACTAAATGTAAAGTATGCCATATGATGATTCATATCATCATAGGTGCTAAAGAGGTTCAGCCTCAACGTTTTAGTGTTTATATTAAGACAGTAATTATTGAGTCTAGTTCTGCGGATTGAGTGCGACAGTTTTTTATCAATTTCAATCGTTTTGCTGATCTCAAGTGATTGTTATTACACCACAAGGCGTTTTCAGCTTAATTAAGCATAAGCCCTATAGGAATACATAGATGCCGAAAAAGTTGAAGGACTTGAGATAAAAATGCATTTATATTGTAATGCCCGAATTCAGACAATAACTGAATCAGCTGAGATTAAATTTTCTCAAGAACAATTAGATAAAAATAAACGAGGTAAAGAAACTCTTGAAAGAGCGTTTCGTGAAGAAGAAGATCAGTTCCAACGAAACAAAGCTGAGGCCCCTTTAAGTGGTAATGAATTCTTTGACTTAAGCGAGCTTAAGAAATACTGGAGCTACCGCTATGAAAAAGCGTCTTCACCAGAAGAGATAAAAGATGCGATTAATGAAATTGAAAGAGATTATTATTTGGCAGGTAAGCAGTTTTTGACAATGAGAGCATACGGGGAATACTTGATGGAAATGGAATTATATCGCTAAATTGTAAAAATCAGTTCCCGAAAATTAAAGAATTACAGATCTTATTTATTAAAATCAACTATGACAAGGATAATACGATGTCATCAATAAAAATAACTCAAGCTGTCGGACTGGGTGGTGCTAACAATTTAAACGATGTAAAAGTAGTACAAACGGCTTTAAATAAATTACTCAAATTCATTCCTCCTACAAAATCATTAATTGTTGATGGCCGTTTAGGCTCTAGGCCTGAAAGCTCTAAAACTGTTGTAGCGATTAAGTTATTTCAAAGCAAAGTACTTAATATGGTACGTCCAGACGGCAAAATTGACGCTAATGGTCGAACTCATCGAAAAATGAATGAGAAGCTATTAACGACTTTAAGTAAGGTTACCTATAAATTACCGATAGCATCTATTGATATTCAAATGTTATCTGATTCTGAGGGATCCCCACGAATTTAATAGCATGCTTGTGGATCCTTGATTAACGATTGTAGCGTCTTAATTCCTGCTCGCCAGTGAGACTT
>NZ_PJAP01000927.1:0-3106 GCF_002836795.1 Shewanella sp. 11B5
AATGAATTATTAGATGCGCATAAAAATGCTATCGCCATTCGCTTAGCCAGTTTTGAGTAGTGAGTCATTCATATTGTCAGCGCTATCGCTAAGCGCTAGTTAGCACCTTATAGAGTAGAAAGTAGAGAACACCACCATGAGCCAAACCTTAGCTGCGCCTTTTGATCCAAAAACGTTGGCCAGACCCGAATTATTGACGTTGACCCCCTACCAGAGTGCACGACGAATTGGTGGTCGTGGAGATATTTGGATTAATGCCAATGAATCACCATTCAATAATAGTGAGCTTGATAAAGTTAATCGTTACCCTGAGTGCCAGCCGCCAGCATTAATCAATGCTTACAGCGATTATGCTGGCGTAAAAGCCAGTAACGTGATTGCTAGCCGTGGTGCTGACGAAGCAATTGAATTGCTCATTCGAACATTTTGTATTCCTGGTGTAGACAGTATTGCTTGTTTTGGTCCCACTTATGGCATGTACGCTATTAGTGCTGCCACGTTTAATGTGGCGGTTACCGCGTTAAGTTTAACCGATGACTATCAATTACCTGATGCATGGTCAACTCAAATCGGTAGTGCCAAAATTGTATTTATTTGTAATCCAAATAACCCAACAGGTACAGTGATAGCTAAAGATAAAATTGAACAGGCTATTCAAGCGGCGCCAAATGCAATTGTGGTGGTAGACGAAGCCTACATTGAATTTTGCCCAGACTACAGCGTGGCTGATTTACTGGGTACATACCCTAACCTTGTCGTGTTACGTACATTATCAAAAGCATTTGCGTTAGCGGGCGCACGTTGTGGTTTTATGCTCGCAAATGATGACATTATTGATTTAGTCATGCGAGTTATTGCTCCTTATCCGGTGCCATTACCAGTGTCAGACCTTGCAGTAAAAGCGTTAAGTCCTGCTGGTATCGACACAATGCGAACTCAAGTGGCCAGTTTAATTGAACAAGGTAAACGTTTAAGTACTGCATTAACCGCTTATGGCGCTAACGTGTTACCTGCCAACGGTAATTATGTATTAGCTAAATTTGACGATGTTAATGCAGCAGCAAAAAGACTCAGTGATTCCGGTGTGGTTGCTCGTGCGTACAAAGATCCACGCCTTGCTGATGCAATTCGTTTTAGTTTTACCTCAGCCAAAGAAACCGATGTGATTATTCAGTTATTTCGTTAAGGCACGTTACATATCGGCCAATACCCTATACATCATAAATAAGAATTAGATATCACCATTTAAGGTAGTTAGCATGAAACAGAAAATCCTTTTTATCGACCGCGACGGTACATTAGTTGAAGAACCAGCCATCGATAAGCAACTCGATAGTTTGGCAAAATTAGTATTTGAGCCAAAAGTGATCCCAGCGTTACTTAAATTACAGAATGCAGGTTTCCGCTTAGTGATGGTCAGCAATCAAGACGGTTTGGGCACACCTTCGTTTCCAAAAGAAGACTTTGATGCCCCGCACGACATGATGATGCAAATTTTTGCAAGCCAAGGTGTGATATTTGACGATGTAGTTATCTGTCCACACTTTAATGATGAAAACTGCAGCTGCCGTAAGCCCAAACTGGGCTTAGTAAAAGACTATTTAACCCAAGGCAAAGTGGATTTTACCGAATCGGCAGTCATTGGCGATCGTGAAACTGACGTTGAACTTGCCAATGCCATGGGCATTAAAAGCTTTAAATATAATCGTCAAACACTCGACTGGGACACTATTACCAGCGCGTTACTGAGTAAAGGTCGCGTTGCGACGGTCGTGCGTACCACCAAAGAAACTGACATCAAAGTCACCATCGACTTAGACAACCAAAGCAAAGGTAAGATTGAAACTGGTATTGGCTTTTTTGACCACATGCTAGATCAAATTCAAACCCACGGTAACTTTAAAATGGACGTCCATGTTGACGGCGACCTAGAAATTGATGACCACCACAGCGTAGAAGACACTGCTCTCGCGATTGGCGACGCAATTCGTCAAGCCTTAGGCGACAAGCGCGGTATTGCTCGTTTTGGTTTCAGCTTACCGATGGATGAAGCCAGTGGCGAATGCTTAATGGACATTTCTGGTCGTCCGTTTATAAAATTCAGTGCTGATTTTGACCGTGAAATGGTGGGTGAAATGGCTATCGAAATGGTACCTCACTTCTTCCGCTCATTCGCTGATGGTCTGCGTTGCACTTTACACATTGGCTCGAAAGGCGACAATGATCACCACAAAGTGGAAGCGCTATTTAAAGTGCTAGGCCGCACACTTCGCCAAGCGGTGAAAGTGGAAGGTGACATACTGCCATCAAGCAAAGGTGTGCTGTAAGGAGTTCATGTGACACAAATATTGAATGCTTCAAGCTCTACCAATGATCTTACTGTGATTATTGATACTGGTTGTGCCAATTTAAGCTCAGTACGATTTGCTTTTGAGCGCCTTAACGCCAATGTCATTGTCAGCGCTGACTTTGATGTTATTCGAAGCGCTGCAAGAGTGGTACTACCAGGCGTTGGCACCGCAGGTGCAGCAATGGACGCCTTAAAGCAAAAGAACTTAATCGAGCTGATTAAAAGCTTAACGCAACCGGTTATGGGCGTATGCTTAGGCATGCAAATGCTGGCATCATTGTCTAATGAGCATGGCGGCCGCAGCGAACAAAGCATCACCTGTTTAGGCTTAGTACCAACGGATATTGGCGACCTAGACAGTAAAGGCTTACCGTTACCGCACATGGGCTGGAATCAAATAGAGGTGTCCGATCACCCATTATTTGTCGGCATTGAAAATGGCAGCTACGTGTATTTTGTGCACAGTTACCGAGCACCAATCAGTGAGTACACCCTAGCCAGCTGCACTTATGGTGAATCATTCAGTGCAGCCATTGGCAAAGATAACTTTTTTGGGGTGCAATTCCACCCAGAAAAAAGTGCCAAAGTAGGCGCGCAAATTTTACAGAACTTTTTACAGATGGGGTTAAACATGAGGACACCACAGTGATTATTCCTGCCATTGATTTAATTGACGGCCAAGTGGTGCGCTTGTACCAAGGTGACTACGACAAACAGACCACGTTTGACTTAAGTCCGTTGGCACAACTACAGTCT
>NZ_PJAP01000928.1:0-3098 GCF_002836795.1 Shewanella sp. 11B5
TTTTCACACACTTACAATTGATAACCATTATCATTATAACTAAGCTTTGTAACTCGTTAGCAATACACGAACATAAAAAAAGCCTTCTAAATGAAGGCTCTTTACAAAGCATTGGTCTATTAACCTTCGCTTTAGGCAATTAACGATGCTAAATAATTCGATTTTGATTGAGCAACTCATTGCGAGCTTGCTCTTTTTCCATACGGCGTTTACGTTTATCACATGGATCGTCACAGTCACATGCTTTCTCAATACCTAAAACACCTAAACCACCACAACTACCTTCTACCGCTTTCTTTTTCACGATATAGCCGATAGACATTAACAAAAAGAACAATAATAACACTACAAACGCTGCTATAAATGTGCTCATTACAAACTCCAATTACTCATTCAGATTATGGTACTACTAGTTGAATTAATCAGTCGTTTCATCAACTAGTTAAAAAATAAAGAAGCTACTTAACATACGATTTAAACGCATCGCTGTAATAGACCTGATAACCCTGTTCTTGCTTCTCAATTAACATTATTGCTAAATTTTTCTCTTTAGCAAGTGCCAATGAAGCCTCAGTTCCTAACACCATCATCGCAGTGGCATATCCATCTGCGGTCATACAACTAGAGTGTAACACGGTTGCAGAGGCAAGTTTATGCTTAATAGGATAACCGTTACGAGGATCAATTAAATGTGAAAAACGTTCGCCATTCTCTTGATAAAAGTTACGGTAATCACCTGATGTTGCTAATGACATTGTCCCAGGCTCAATCACTTGCTGAACGGCTTGGCCTTCTGTAGTAGGTTGCTCTACAGCCACTCGCCATGGGGTATTGTCATCCTTAGTACCTTTAACATTAAGCTCACCACCTATTTCAACTAAGTATCCAGATACATGATATTTGTCTAATATCGCGGCAATCTTATCAACGCCAAAACCTTTTGCTATAGAAGATAAGTCAACATACAGGTCTGCATTATGCTTAGTTAATGTTAAGCCTTTTATCGACAATTCTTTGATGCCCATCTTAGCTTTAGCGTTATCGATTTGAGCTTGAGTCGGGATGGTTGTCGGTCGTTTATCAGGACCAAAGCCCCACAAATTAACCACTGGTCCTAATGTGATATCTAATGCCCCATCAGTCTCCTGATAAAGACGCATACCCTCTTCGATAACCTTAATGGTATCAGCGGATACTTTAACGCTTTGTTGAACTTGTAATTGATTGAACTTAGACAGTTCTGAGTCTGAACGGTAAGTCGACATTTGATCGTTTACGACTTCTAATGCCATGTCAATTTCAGCTTGTAGTAGCTGCGCTTCAGGTAAGCGGTCACTGTTGACCACTTTAATATGATAAGTGGTACCCATAGTACTACCAGATAATGAAATAATAGGCTCTGGTGAACTGCAGGCGCTCACCAATAACAACAACGCTGGCAATAGCAATAACTTGATTGAATTTACAGTCATGTCAAATTTACACTTGTATTAAATAAACAAAAAAAATTGCAGCGTGCAAGACTAGTGTTTAACCACCCTGTCTGCACTGCTGCAATTTCATGACTTACATGTCAATGTGATGAGTTAACTCATTAACCACCGAAATCATCTAATAAGATATTTTCGTCTTCAACACCTAAATCTTTTAGCATACCAATAACGGCGGCGTTCATCATTGGAGGTCCACACATGTAGAACTCACAATCTTCTGGCGCATCATGGTCACGTAAGTAATTTTCATACAATACGTTATGAATGAAACCAGTATAACCAGTCCAGTTATCTTCAGCTTGTGGGTCCGATAACGCGACATGCCATTTGAAGTTTTCATTTTCAGCCGCTAAGCCGTCAAAATCTTCAACATAGAACATTTCACGTTGTGAACGCGCACCGTACCAGAAGCTCATTTTACGCTTAGATTTAAGACGCTTTAATTGGTCAAAAATGTGTGAGCGCATTGGGGCCATACCAGCACCACCACCAATGAATACCATTTCTGCATCTGTGTCTTTAGCAAAAAACTCACCAAATGGACCAGAAATAGTCACTTTATCACCGGCTTTTAAGCTCCAAATGTACGAAGACATTTTACCGCAAGGTAGGGTTAAATTACGTGGCGGTGGCGTAGCAATACGCACGTTCAACATAATAATCCCGAACTCTTCTGGGTAGTTAGCCATTGAGTAGGCACGAATGGTTTCTTCGTCTACTTTTGACTCTAACTTGAAGAAACCGAAGTGTTCCCAGTCGCCACGGTATTTATCAGGCACTTCAAACTCAGCATATTTAACATGATGAGCAGGAGCTTCAATCTGAATATAACCACCGGCACGGAAAGGCACAGATTCGCCATCAGGAATTTGTAGCTTAAGTTCTTTAATGAACGTCGCTTTGTTATCGTTAGAGATAACTTCACATTCCCATTTCTTGATGCCGAAAATCTCTTCATCAAGTTCGATTTCCATGTCAGTTTTCACGTTTACCTGACAAGATAAACGACAACCCTGACGTGCTTCACCTTTACTAATATGGTCAAGTTCAGTAGGCAGAATATCACCACCACCAGACTTAATCTGTACACGACACTGACCACATGAGCCACCGCCACCACACGCACTTGATACGAAGATGCCGTTGTCTGCTAAAACGCCAAGTAACTTGCCGCCAGCACCTGTTTTAATTGCTTTATCTGCGTCGCCGTTAATACCAATAATGATATCACCGCTTGCCACCAATTTTGATTTAGCGAATAAAATCACTAATACCAAAACCAAGACAATCACAGTAAACATACTCACACCTAGATAGACATCTATTGGAGTAGATTCAAGAATACCCATTCACTTATCCTTAAAGGTTCAAATTAATGCGTCTTCTCAATGTCTCTTAAAGAGAAACACCTGAGAATGACATGAAACCTAGAGCCATAAGACCTGCTGAAACGAAGGTAATACCTAAGCCACGTAAGCCATTTGGCACGTCAGAATATTTCATCTTTTCGCGGATACCGGCTAGCAATACAATTGCTAACGCCCAACCAATGCCAGAGCCAATACCAAATACTACGCTCTCGCCTAAGTTGTAATCACGCTCAAC
>NZ_PJAP01000929.1:0-3085 GCF_002836795.1 Shewanella sp. 11B5
AAAAATACGCTTCACATAAACGTTCTGCATATTCTTTGGGCTGAGATAAACCTTCTTTCGCAGCTGCAAATACTTGTTCTTGATTGATCTTACCTAAATAAAAATCGACTAACACACTGGCCCAATCTTGATCCTTTAACTGCTGACGCTGTATCCCAAGATCAGCCAAGGCCAGCTTGCTATCAATAGATGAAGACATCAAATACAGCCACAAAGCTCGATAACCGTCACTAGGATCACGATCATAGAAAGCTTTCATATCATTAACGGCTAATTCGTAACGTTCGCCATAATATAATGCAATACCACGATTTAAAAAGGCATAGTCATAGTTTGGTGACAATTCAAGGACACCATCAAATGCTTCATAAGCACTGTCGAACTCACCTTCTTGAGTGTAATAAATACCAAGAAAGTTATACGCATCGGCTAGATCGGGTTGTAATTTTAATGCTTGATGAAAATCGATTCGGCCAAGTAAACGCAATCCGACACTGTCATAAATGACCCCACGATCGTAATGAAAACGTGCACGTTGTTCGTCAGTTAACTCCATAGTAGCCAAAATTTCATTTAGCTTTGCGAGTGTCACTTCCAATTTATAATCAGGCATGACAGGCGCGACAATCATCTGCCCTGCAATATTATCCTTTGAACCTAACGTTGCAGCACACCCTGACAACAACATACTTGCACCGACAACAACGGCAACGATTGTGGTGCGTAGTTTACATTCCATCCGCTTTACCTTATCAGGTTCTATTAATATTCAATATCATAGCAATCTGGCAATCTAAGAGCCATGCACATTACAGATTATTTTTTGTAGATAAAAAAAAGGAGATCAAATGATCTCCTTTTTTGTCGTTCAGCCTTTAAATTACATTACTCAGCAGTTTCTTTCGCTTGAGCTTCTTTAATTGATAGTCTTACACGACCTTGACGATCCACTTCCATAACTTTAACAGCTACTTCTTGGTTCATTTCTAAATGATCTGACACGTTAGCAACACGTTCATCACTGATTTGTGAAATGTGTACTAAACCGTCTTTACCAGGAAGAATGTTAACGAATGCGCCGAAATCAACGATACGAATAACTTTACCGTTGTAGATACGACCCACTTCAACTTCAGCAGTAATTTCTTCAATACGACGGATAGCTTCTTTAGTTGCTTCACCGTTTGAAGAGGCAATCTTCACAGTACCATTGTCATCAAGCTCAATCGTAGTACCCGTTTCTTCGGTTAGCGCACGAATTACCGCACCGCCTTTACCAATAACATCACGGATCTTCTCAGGGTTAATCTTGATGGTAGTGATACGTGGAGCATGAGCAGAGATATCGCCACGATGTGTGCCAATAGCTTGGTCCATCACGTTTAGGATATGAACACGTGCACCATAAGCCTGTTGCAGTGCAATATCCATGATCTCTTTAGTAATACCTTCAATCTTGATATCCATCTGCAGAGCAGTAATACCATCACGAGTACCAGCTACTTTAAAGTCCATATCGCCTAAGTGATCTTCATCACCTAAGATGTCAGAAAGTACAACGAATTCGTCGCCTTCTTTAACTAGACCCATTGCAATACCAGCAACTGAAGTTTTAATCGGTACACCGGCATCCATTAATGCTAATGAAGTACCACATACTGAAGCCATAGAGCTTGAACCGTTAGATTCAGTAATCTCAGATACAACACGAATGCTGTATGGGAATTCTTCAGCAGAAGGCATAACGGCATTCATACCGCGCCATGCTAACTTACCATG
This sequence comes from Shewanella sp. 11B5, assembly GCF_002836795.1. NCBI lineage: Bacteria > Pseudomonadati > Pseudomonadota > Gammaproteobacteria > Alteromonadales > Shewanellaceae > Shewanella > Shewanella sp. 11B5. The sequence continues at coordinate 1,780 of NZ_PJAP01000929.1, forward strand.
ACCAATTTCACGACGCTTAGGTGAACCAACCATACCTGTTTCACCAACAGAATACGGAGGGAAGTTATAATGAAGCATAAAGCGATTAGTACGTTCGCCCATGATGCTATCAATTTTCTGAGCATCACGTTCAGTACCTAATGTACAGGTAACTAATGCTTGAGTTTCACCACGAGTAAATAATGAACTACCGTGAGTACGTGGAAGTACACCCGCTAAAACACTTAACGCGCGGATCATATCTGGTTCACGACCATCGATACGTGGCTTACCACTGATAATACGGCCACGTACAACGCTTTTCTCTAAACTACCAAGTAAGTTGTCTACTTCACGAGTATCAACATCTGGATTCTCTGCAACTAATGCAGCTTTCGCGGCAGCTTTAACAATACCGACTTGTACATAACGGTCTTGCTTAACTTCAATTTGGTAAGCTTCTGTCATGCCAGCTTCTGCAAGCTCTTTGATTTTAGCTACTAATGCCTGGTCTTGAACTGGTGCAGTCCAATCCCATGTTGGTTTGCCAGCTTCTGCTTTGAACTCAGCAATAGCATCAACAACAACTTGTTGTTGATCATGGCCGTAAGTTACAGCACCTAACATGATTTCTTCTGCAAGCGCTTTAGCTTCAGATTCAACCATAAGTACAGCAGCCTTAGTACCAGCAACAACTAAGTTTAGTGAACTTGTTGCAAGCTGATCAACCGTTGGGTTAAGTACATATTCATCGTTGATATAACCAACACGCGCCGCACCTAGTGGGCCACTGAAAGGAATACCAGAAATAGCTAACGCTGCTGAGGTACCAATCATCGAAACAATATCTGGCTCGATTTGTGGATCAACAGAAACCACAGTGATGATAACTTGAACTTCGTTTTTAAAACCGTTAGGGAATAAAGGACGAATAGGACGGTCAATAAGACGCGCAATCAGAGTTTCATCTTCTGATGGACGACCTTCACGCTTGAAGAAACCACCAGGTATTTTACCTGCAGCATAGGTTTTTTCTTGATAGTTAACAGTTAGCGGGAAGAAGTCACGGCTTAAATCCGCTACTTTTTTACCAACTACAGTAACTAATACTGTGGTATCGCCCATGCTTGCTAAAACTGCAGCATCAGCTTGACGTGCAATAACACCTGTTTCTAAGGTGACTGTATGTTGACCATACTCAAAACTCTTTACAATTGGATTCACGTGACCCATTCCTTAATTTAATGACCTTTAATTACGCGCACAAGTATACTTCAATTCAGCTGAATAGTTAAATAGACGCGAGTTACAGAATGTGAAAATCTTT
>NZ_PJAP01000930.1:0-3084 GCF_002836795.1 Shewanella sp. 11B5
GTCACGTGCCGCATAACTGGAGTCGTAAAATTGGGCGCAAGATTGAAGCATCACATGATATGTGGGGCTGGTTGATGCAAACTGTTAATACTGAAGAAAAATTTGAATCAAAACGTCTAGAGATGGCTAGCCGTGAGTGGAAACGCTTCGACCGTGATAACTCTTTGGCGTGTAAAAACTGCCATAACTATGACTCGATGAAATGGGATGACATGTCAAAGTTGGCGCAAAAACAAATGAAGCGTGCAGCAGAGATAGACCAGAGCTGTGTTGATTGCCATAAAGGTATTGCTCACAAACTTCCTGACATGGGGACTTCTCGTGCACCAGAACTCATTGCACAAGTAGGATCTGGCGAAACTGGTCTTGTGGTTGGTGCTCAGTACTTTACTGCCTTGACTAAACCCCTTTATTTTAATCAAAAAACAGATGTTGAAGCTGGCACGTTAAACATTGCCACTAAAGTGACGGTACTTGAAATCAATGGCAGTCGTGTACTAGTTGGTATTAATGGTTGGCGTAAAAAAATTGGTGCTGGTCGTGTTATCTATTTCGATTTTGGTCTTAACATTCTGTCAGCTCAGTTATCAAAAGATGCTGCGTTAGAAGAAGGCGTAATGAATGTTTTTGAACAGAAAGAAGACCCTATGACCGGATTAACATGGCAGCGTGTTGAAGCCAAAATTTGGACAGATGCTGACTACCTAATTAACGATTTACAGCCACTTTGGGATTATGCCCGCACCACTTATACCAGAAGTTGTAGTGTGTGCCATACCCAACCAGCAGAAGCACACTTTGACGCTAACAGCTGGCCTGGAATGTTTAAAGGCATGATTGCATTCGTCAACATGGACCAAGACACTCAAGCGCTTGTACAAAAGTACTTACAAGAGCATTCATCTACTTTCGATAAGTCGGCGCATTAATAGGACATCATCATGAACAGAAGACATTTTCTTAAAGGCTTAGTGGCGACTTCTTATGTTGGACTAAGCAGTACATCAGTTTTGGCACCATTCAATGCCCTTGCAGCTGCGGGCACTAAAGCAAATGACGACTGGTTGACTACCGGTTCGCACTTTGGTGCATTCAAGATGAAACGTAAGAATGGCGTGATTGACCAGGTGATTCCATTTGAGTTGGACAAATACCCTACCGATATGATTAATGGCGTTAAAGGCTTAGTCTACAACCCTTCACGGGTTCGCTACCCTATGGTACGCCTAGATTTTTTATTGAAAGGTCATAAAAGCGATACCAGTCAACGAGGTGATTTTCGCTTTGTCCGTGTCACTTGGGATAAAGCATTGACTCTGTTTAAAGATTCACTTGATGAGGTACAGACTCAATATGGCCCATCAGGACTGCACGCAGGTCAAACTGGCTGGCGCGCCACTGGACAACTGCATTCAAGTACCAGTCACATGCAACGCGCTGTTGGAATGCACGGTAATTTTGTCAAAAAAATAGGTGACTACTCAACGGGTGCTGGCCAAACTATTTTGCCTTATATTTTAGGTTCTACTGAAGTTTATGCCCAAGGTACTTCATGGCCGTTGATCCTTGAGCAATCTAAAACCATCATTTTGTGGTCAAATGATCCCTATAAAAACCTGCAAGTGGGTTGGAACGCCGAAACCCATGAATCGTTCGCTTATCTAGCGGAGCTTAAAGAAAAAGTAAAACAAGGTAAGATCCGGGTGATCAGTATCGACCCAGTGGTCACTAAAACCCAAAAATACTTAGGCTGTGAGCAACTTTACGTCAACCCACAAACTGACGTTGCGTTAATGCTGGGTATTGCCCATGAAATGATCACCAGTAAGTTACACGATGAAAAATTTATTGAGGGCTACAGCCTAGGTTTCGACAGATTCGTACCTTATATTTTAGGCGAGTCAGATAACGTAGCTAAAACACCAGAGTGGGCCAGTAAAATTACTGGTGTTAGCCCTGAAATTATACGTGATTTAGCTAAAGTGATGACCAAAGGTCGTACTCAAATCATGATGGGTTGGTGTATTCAACGTCAACAACACGGTGAACAACCTTATTGGATGGCAGCTGTACTTGCCACTATGATTGGCCAAATTGGTTTACCTGGTGGTGGTATCAGCTATGGCCATCATTACTCAAGTATTGGTGTTCCTTCATCGGGCGCAGCGGCACCGGGCGCGTTTCCTCGTAATCTTGATGAAGGCCAAAAGCCATTATTCGACAGTAATGATTTTAAAGGTGCGAGTAGCACCATTCCGATTGCACGTTGGATTGATGCCATTTTAGAACCGGGTAAAACCATCGATGCCAACGGGGCTAAGGTCACTTATCCTGATATTAAGATGATGGTATTTTCAGGTAATAATCCATGGAGTCATCACCAAGATAGAAATAAGATGAAGCAAGCATTTCAAAAGCTTGAATGTGTGGTCACTGTCGACATTAACTGGACAGCAACGTGCCGTTTCTCAGACATAGTTTTACCCGCTTGTACTACATTTGAACGTAATGACATTGACGTTTATGGCAGCTACGCTAACCGTGGTGTTTTAGCGATGCAAAAAATGGTTGAACCATTATTTGATAGCTTGTCTGATTTTGATATCTTTACCCGCTTTGCCAAAATAATGGGTAAAGAGACAGAATATACCCGTGGCATGTCTGAATTTGACTGGATTAAGAAACTTTATAACGACTGTAAAGCCGATAATGCCGGTAAGTTCGATATGCCAAATTTCGACACGTTCTGGAAACAAGGTTATGTACATTTTGGTGAAGGCCAACCTTGGACTCGCCATGCTGACTTTAGGGATGATCCTGAAATGAATCCATTGGGTACACCATCGGGCTTGATTGAAATTTTCAGCCGTAAAATCGCCCAATTCAATTACGATGACTGTCCTGGCCATCCTACTTGGATAGAAAAGTCAGAGCGCAGCCATGGTGGTCCTGGTTCAGATAAATACCCAATGTGGATGCAATCTTGCCACCCAGATAAACGCTTACATTCACAAATGTGTGAGTCGCAGCAATATCGGGAAACCTATACGGTACAAGGTCGTGAACCCGTGTACTTGAATCCTA
>NZ_PJAP01000931.1:0-3083 GCF_002836795.1 Shewanella sp. 11B5
GTTGTTATGCAGTTCATTAATTGGTTCGGCGCTGTTGTTGTCAGGTTGCCAGTTACCTAATCCTTATACGGGCGAATCAGAAAATGCTAAAGCGACAAATGGCGCTATTATCGGTGGCCTTTCTGGCGCTGCCATTGGTGTGCTTTCATCAAGCAAAAGCGATCGCGGTAAAGGTGCATTAATTGGTGCAGCATCTGGTGCGGCTCTTGGTGGTGGTATTGGTTATTACATGGATGTGCAAGAAGCAGAATTGCGTAAACAGTTAAAATCAACTGGCGTGAGTGTGACTCGCAACGGTGACAATATTGTATTGAACATGCCTAATGAAGTGACTTTTGCGGTTGATCAAACTGTACTAAGCTCACGTGCTAAATCAGTATTAAACAGCGTTGTATTAGTTGCCAAAGAATATGATGACACTCGTTTAAATGTGATTGGTTATACCGACAGTTCAGGTTCAGATTCTTATAACCTGCGTTTGTCACAAGTTCGAGCGAGTGAAGTTGCGCAGTATATGACGAGCCAGAAAGTCAGCGGTTCACGTGTGTCTTCTACTGGTATGGGCGAGTCAAGCCCAATTGCCAGCAACTCTACCGAACAAGGTCGTTCGCAAAACCGTCGTGTAGAAATTGTATTAACACCAATGGGTAAGTAGTTTTAGCCGTGAGTGTGGTTAACAAGCGATGCTTGTTGACCTTTAAATAAAAAAGCCATCGAAAGATGGCTTTTTTTGCTTAACCGATAACGGAGTTAGTGAACAATAATCTAGATGACTACATGTATTTGGCACAGATAATTTGGTATCTATGGATGGTAAGTGATCTAAATAACAAGCATACATAATCGATAATCTATCTGTTTCACGTTACGTTCTTTTGCCACATTTCTATCATCGAAACCATGCTTGTTATTTAGTTGAAACATCTGTCACGGTGGAGGTGACACTTCCTTGCTTTAACCGAGTATGAATAACATCACCATTGCTTAATTGATTGGCATTTTCGATAACATGCTCATTGGTACTTGTGATTGAATAACCCCGGCTTAAGGTTGCCAGTGGGCTGACGGTGTCAAGTTTATGGGCGGCTTGTGAAACTCGTGATTCAGCTTGTTTAAAATAGTCTTTACTGGCGTCGTTAAAGCGTTCAATTAAATACCCAAGTCGCTGTTTTTCTAAGGTTAGAGTATTAATTGGTGAACGTTGTTGCAAACGATTATGTAATTGCTGGTGGCGTAAGGTTAAGCGACTGAGTTTATGCTGTAAGGCATTTTCTAAGCGCATTTGCATTTCGTCAAATCGCTGTTCAAATTGCTGCAGTTTATGTTGCGGCTCATGGCGTTGAAGCTGATGAGATAACTGAGTTAATCGTCCATATTGCTGCAATTGGTAATGCTTCATCCCTTGCTGCAAACGCGATAATAATAGCGCCAACTTTTCTGCTTTATTGCCTTTGTCTTTTGATAATAATTCTGCACCGGCTGACGGCGTTGGGGCGCGTACATCGGCTACATAATCACTGATAGTGGTATCTATTTCATGGCCAACCGCGCTAACAACAGGCAGTGCACTGTTGTAAATCGCATGGGCTAAGTGTTCGCTGTTGAAGCACCATAAATCTTCTAACGAACCGCCACCACGGGTAAGCAACAGCACATCAACTTCCATGCGTTGATTGGCGGTGACAATTGCTTGGCAGATTAATTGACTGGCTGTAGCACCTTGAACTTGAGTTGGGTACACAACTACTTCGATTGATGGATCTCGGCGTGCCAATACATGCAAGATATCTCGCAACGCTGCCCCCGTTGCCGATGTGATGACACCAATTCGTTGGATATTGGTTGGAATAGGGCGTTTGGTTTCTAGTGCAAATAAGCCTTCAGCGGCCAATTTTAGTTTTAACGCTTCAAATTCCTGTGCGAGTAGTCCGTCACCTGCTGGCAGCATTGACTCTAGTAGCAGCTGATAATCGCCACGAGGCTCGTAAACACTGATGGCGCCTTTAATCAACACTTGTTGACCATTGACGGGTTTAAAGCGCACAGATTGATTACGGCCCTTAAACATGGCACAGCGAACTTGTGAATGAGCGTCTTTTAACGTGAGATACCAATGCCCTGAACTTGGAGCCGAAAAGTTTGATATTTCACCATTTAGCCAAATTTTGCCAATTTGTCCTTCAAGAATATGCCTCACTTCGCTATTTAATTGCGAAACACTATAAACATTGTTTTTTGTGGCACTCATGAGAGTTCTCATTCTAACGTTAATAAAAATCTATTTTCCATTTACCAACTGCAATATGCAAGGTATAATCTCGCCGCAATATTTCACCTCAAATCCTACTTACTAGGGAGATGTTGCCATGCTACGTTTACTGAAAGATGCACTAACCTTTGATGATGTGTTGTTGGTTCCTGCCCACTCGACCGTACTCCCTAATACCGCTGTTCTTAAAACTCGTTTAACGACTAAAATCGAATTAAATATTCCACTTGTGTCAGCCGCCATGGACACTGTGACTGAATCTCGTCTTGCGATCGCGATGGCGCAAGAAGGTGGTTTAGGATTCATTCATAAAAACATGAGTATTGAGCAACAAGCTGAAGAAGTCCGTAAAGTTAAAAGTTATGAAGCCGGTATTGTTCAAGACCCCGTTACTGTTACGCCTACCACAAGCTTAACTGATTTACGTTTATTAACTGAACATAATGGTTTTGCTGGTTACCCTGTAGTGAATGATGCACACGAACTTGTGGGTATTATTACAGGCCGTGACGTGCGTTTTGTGACCGATTGGAGCAAAACCGTTGCCGACATGATGACCCCAAAAGATCGTCTAGTCACAGTAACTGAAGGTACTAAGTTAGATGAAGTGCAAAAACTAATGCATTCTCATCGTATTGAAAAAGTCTTAGTGGTTGATAAAAAATTTAAACTTAAAGGCTTAGTCACCGTTAAAGATTTCGAAAAAGCTGAACGCAAACCAAACGCATGTAAAGACGAATTAGGTCGTTTACGTGTTGGCGCAGCCGTCGGTGCTGGTCCTGGCAATGAAGAACGTGTTGACGCGCTCGTAAAA
>NZ_PJAP01000932.1:0-3078 GCF_002836795.1 Shewanella sp. 11B5
AAGCAGTTATGTTATGCAGGGGTTAATTTAGACGAAAACGAGCAAAAGGTGACTGTTGGCGAACACATATATGAGCTGACGTCGATGGAGTTTAGGTTACTGAAAATATTCTTAATGTCACCAAAGAAGCTTCTTTCGAAGCAACAGCTTACTGACAAGCTTTATCAATTTGATGATGAAAAAGAAAGTAACGTCGTTGAAGTGTATGTCACACACTTACGTAAAAAACTCGGTAAAACCGCTATCGAAACTCGGCGTGGTCAGGGTTATATTTTCCATGGCATTATTGAATGATTTCGATTCGGTTTAAATTAAGCCTCTGGCTCAGTGGCTTAATCATTATTGCTACGCTAATAGGCTTATTTTTATTTGAGTCGATGCTTCGAGATGCGTTTCATGACTCTATTATTAATCGTCTTGAAGAAGATTTAGAACATATCATTATCGCCACCAGGCTCGATGAGGGTGAGATCGTTATCGACCAAAACCAATTATCCAGCTTTTACCGACCAGCCTATTCAGGGCGTTATTTCCAATTAAATCTGCCCGACCGCACTATTCGATCCCGTTCATTGTGGGATGCCGAATTACAAATTGAACAGTTACAAGCACAGCAGAAACGAGTTTGGCAGGCTAAAGGGCCAAAAAACAATGATATGCAGTTGTTATCTATCGGCATCGGCGCGCCAAACAGTCACAACACAGCCACATTAACTGTCGCCCAAGATCTCAGTATCGGACGGCGTGTGTTTAGCGAAGTGTTTGGTACTAAACTGGCAATCAATATCGGTATGTTATTGGCGATGATCGCCGGTATCTTCATTATTTTACGCCAATCATTTAAACCGGTGAATCAAATCCAAGGGGCACTGGCTAAATTGCGCGAAGGTGAAATAGCTTCATTAGCCATTTCACAAATTCCAGCAGAAATCCGCCCGCTAGCCGAAACCTATAATGAGTTGTTAGACTACACAGCCAAACAAATTGAACGTAGCCGCAATAACCTAGGTAATTTAAGCCATGGCTTAAAAACCCCATTAGCAGTCATGCAGCAACAAGTTGAAGCGCTTGGGCTCACCCATCCGGATGCCGCTATAGCAATGCAGCAGCAATTAGATTTAGTTCATAAAATGATTGAACGTAAATTGGCTGCAGCAAGGATAACGGGAGACATGCTGCCCGCAGCACAACTGGCGGTGCCAAAAGATTTTGATAGCTTAATCCAAACGTTACATAAAGTGCATCATCAGCGGAGCATTGATTGCAGCATTGTTAATCCACAACATATTAGTCGTATTCCAATACATCGCGAAGATGGTATGGAGCTGTTTGGCAATCTGCTCGACAATGCCTTTAAATGGGCAAACTCACAGGTTCATGTCAGCATCGAAGAGTTACCATCGGGAGTGATATTAATTCAAATTGAAGACGATGGCCTCGGTGTAAAACAAGAGCAAATTGCATTATTAACCTCTCGTGGCACCCGACTAGATGAAGCAACTATTGGCCACGGGTTGGGCTTATCGATTGTTAAAGAGATTTGTGACCAATATGGTTTTGTATTGCAATTTAGTCGAAGTAAAGCATTACAAGGGCTTAATGTCAGTATATTGATGAGCACCTAAGCTTTTTTGCCTAGAATAAGCAATAAAAAAGACCTAACAGGGCGATCAATTAGGTCTTTTTCGTCCATGCATAAACATTACATCATTGCATTGGTACTTTCAAAAATCTTGTCGGCAGATGCTGCAACAAAGCCAGTATAAAGCTGACCATTAGCCATTGGATAACGACGGGCAAATTCATAGAAACAACTTGGAATTTCCACATCGCCATCGGTAAAGTTCACAACCACTTTATCAGCCATGGTAGAAGACTGCTCTAACAAGACTTCTGGCGATCCTTTAACTTCACCGCCAGAGCTATTTAACACAAACCCAGCCTGCTTTAAGGCTTGGTTTACATCTTCAATACGCTCAAATTCAGGCAGATCGTTAATTGAAACCGTAAAGTGATTGGCACGGTAACCTAACGCAGCAACCCACGCAGCATATTCGCTTTCAGCAAGTAATGCTTGGTAAGTCGCTTTATCTACATCCCAATGACGACCAGAATATATGAAGTTATCTGCCGTGGTTGCCGCAATATCAACCTGATCGATTAAACCATGGATGCTCTTTTGCAGCTCAGGGCTAAATTCTTCAACTAACAACTCAGAGATAAACACCTTTGGCTGTTTTGGATCCGGATGTTCAAAGTGCTTAGCTATCAGCTTTTTCTGCTCAAACTTATAATCACCACTGTCGACATAACCGATAGAGGTGAAATGTTTAGCCAATACGCTTAAATTTACTTTAGCGATATTAAAAGTACGCAAAGCGATATGGTCATTGATGATTGGCGCGCCATGGCCTAAAAGCTGATGAATTTTCGCCGCTGAAGGCGTCATCTTAATGTAGTCTTGCCATAAAGCAGCAAATAAAGCATTAACGTCAGTATGCATGGTTAAATCCTTCTAAAATAAGGCTGGTGAACAAAGTCACCAGCACGGATCATGCGATGAATTTATCAGTTAAATTGATAAACCAGGGCTTAAAGTAGCAGGTAAGCTTACGGCATCTGCTTCCATTGAAGCGACAGGGTAAGCACAGTAATCAGCAGCATAAAATGCACTTGCACGATGATTACCTGAAGCGCCAACGCCACCAAATGGTGCCGCACCTGATGCGCCTGTAATCTGCTTATTCCAATTAACAATACCAGCACGAATGCGCGCTAAAAAGTAATCGTAATCTTCACGGCTATCCGCTAATAAACCAGCTGATAAACCATAACGAGTCGCATTGGCTAAATGAATAGCTTGGTCAAAATCGCTGTAACGTACTAATTGCAATAATGGACCAAAATATTCTTCATCAGGTAACTCAGCGACTTTAGTGACATCTATTAAGCCTGGAGTGACTAAACCAGTACCAGCTTCAACTTGCACTAACTCAACTAATGAAACACCACCTAATGACTGAAGTGTCGCCTGTGCGGCAACCATGCCACGTGCAGCGGTTTCAGAAATCATCGAGC
>NZ_PJAP01000933.1:0-3071 GCF_002836795.1 Shewanella sp. 11B5
TTGAGTCGATCACTTTTAGCGCTTCAATGGCTGAAGTGCGTTTTTTGAGTAAACTGGCATACCAAAGATAAGCCAGAATAGCGGCTAAAGTGAAGCTTATAAAAAGCACCTGCATGGTGACATCCTTTATTATTGTTATTCACTATCATAATCATTATTTAATCAAAAGTTCATCTTTATCGGCGATACCTTTGCTAAAAAGAAACCACAAAAGAGTAAGCCAAACACCAATAGATGTTAATAAGCTGTTTTGATTCAGATCTTAACTATAACACAAACAACAGTACTAGCACGGTTGAATACTGTACAGTTTAAATTTTAATCTTTAACTTTATCAACTACCTAAAAGCATTTTAACAAGAGTGTTTTTTAAACACATTTAAAGTTTTCCCTGCTCAAACAATCAAAATATCGTTTAATAATGCTGACTTAACACCATTAACGCTATTCATTAGCAGCTGCATCAATAGAGAAACAATAGTCACAAAAAAGCCCAGCAAAACTGGGCTTTTAACAATCAATAATGTAAAAAATTAAATATCTTTTCTATCATTATCAACTTTTTCATTTTCCTCTTCAGTGGGTTTTTCACGCTTACTGAAAATGCGTTCAACCACCACAAAGAATAACGGCACAAAGAAGATACCTAAGAAGGTGGAGGTCATCATACCGCCCAATACCGCAGTACCGATGGCATTTTGGCTACCAGAGCCTACTCCTGAGCTAATCGCTAATGGCACAACACCTAAACCAAATGCTAAAGAGGTCATCAGAATTGGGCGTAAACGTACTCTCACAGCATGCAAGGTTGCCTCAATTAAGCCAGAGCCTTTCTCGTAGTATTCCTTAGCAAACTCGACAATTAGAATGGCATTTTTAGTCGCCAAGCCCACCGTGGTTAACAAGCCTACTTGGAAAAATACGTCATTAGGTAAACCACGAGCACTCATTGCCAACAATGCACCTATAATCCCGAGTGGTACGACTAAGACGACCGATAATGGTACCGACCAGCTTTCATACAATGCAGCTAACACTAAAAATACGATTAGAATAGATAAGGCATATAAGCTAGGTGCTTGGTTACCCGATAAACGCTCTTCGTACGACAAACCATTCCACTCTAAGCCATAGCCAGGTGGAAGCTTCTCTGCCATTTCTTCAAGTGCATCCATCGCAGCACCGGTACTGTAGCCCGGGGCGGTAGCGCCTTGAATATTAACCGCAGGCACACCGTTAAAACGTTGTAACTGAGGAGAACCAAACTCCCAGGAACCTGAGGCGAATGCCGAAAATGGCACCATTTCACCATTATTGTTGCGCACATACCAAGAGTCTAAGTCCCCAGGTTGCATACGATATTTAGCCTCACCCTGGATATAAACCTTTTTCACTCGCCCACGGTCGATAAAGTCATTCACATACGACCCACCCCACGCGGTACCCAAGACACTGTTCACACTATTAATATCAATGTCTAATGCACGTAATTTGGCGTGATTAACATTAATTTTATAGATGGGCGCATCTTCTTGGCCATTTGGACGCACCCCAACAAGGTTAGGGTTTTGTGCAGCCATACCTAATAATTGATTACGCGCCTCAATTAACTTGCCATGTCCTTGACCATTTAAGTCTTTTAAGTAGACGTCAAAACCATTTGCGGTACCCAGTTCAATCACTGATGGCGGCACAAAAGCAAACACTAACGCTTCTTTAATTTGCATAAAACGGCCCATGGCTCGACCCGCTAACGACTTAACATCTTCACCAGGCGCTTCACGTGTGGACCAATCTTTTAGGCTCACAAACGCAATACCCATGTTTTGACCAGAACCCGCAAAACTAAAGCCCGCAACAGTAAACACTGAATTTACCAGGTCTTTTTCTTCGGTAAGGTAATAGTCGGATACATCTTTTAATACCTTAACCGTGCTTTCTTGGGTTGAGTTGGTTGGCAAAATAGCTTGAGTGAACAAGATACCTTGGTCTTCGTCGGGTAAAAATGCGGTTGGCATGCGTAAGAAAATCCAAGCCACTGCGATAACCAAGCCAACGTAGATCAACATGACACGGAATGAGCGCTTTAAAATACTTCCCACACTTGATTCATAACGAGAGGTCATTGCATCAAACTTGCGGTTAAACCACCCGAAGAAACCGGTATCAGCGTGAGTATGACCTTTTTTAACAGGCTTTAGCATGGTGGCGCATAATGCTGGCGTAAGTACAATTGCCACAAACACCGACAAGGCCATCGCCGATACAATGGTGATCGAGAACTGACGATAAATAACACCAGTCGACCCAGACATAAATGCCATTGGTACAAATACAGCTGACAGGGTCAAACCAATACCCACTAAGGCACTGGTAATTTGATCCATCGATTTACGGGTCGCTTCCAGTGGACTTAAGCCTTCTTCCGACATCACGCGTTCGACGTTTTCCACCACCACAATTGCATCGTCCACCAGCAAACCAATGGCCAATACCATGGCAAACATGGTTAAAGTGTTGATGGTGAAACCAGCAGCGGATAGCACCGCAAACGTACCTAGCAATACTACTGGTACCGCAATGGTAGGAATAAGCGTTGCTCTGAAGTTTTGAAGGAACAGATACATAATCAAGAAGACCAATACAATGGCTTCAATCAATGTGTGCACAACACCTTCAATCGATTGCTCTACGAATGGCGTTGTATCATAGGGATAAACGACTTCAAGTCCCTGAGGGAAAAACTCTTTCATCTCATTAACTTTGGCTTTAATGCCTTCTGCCGTATCTAACGCATTCGCGCCTGTAGCCAGCTTGAATGCAAGGCCCGACGCTGGCTTACCATTGTAATATGAGTCAACCGCGTAGCTTTCTGCACCTAACTCAACTCTAGCAACATCACCTAAATAAACGTTAGCACCTGATGAGTCAGATTTAACAATAATTTGCTTAAATTGCTCTGGGGTTTGCAAGCGGCTCTGTGCTGATACGGTCGCGTTAAGTTCTTGACCAGCAACCGACGGAGCACCACCTAATTGCCCTGCTGATATTTGGGCATTTTGCTCACGTAT
>NZ_PJAP01000934.1:0-3064 GCF_002836795.1 Shewanella sp. 11B5
CCATTCCACTCCCATCGCTTATTCATCGAATCGGTGGGGAGAAAGCCAAGCAGGCAAAAATCATTGCGCTGCAATATGACTGCGAGCTAAAGCGTGTGCGTCGATCTCGGAATTGGGGCATTATCGGTGAGGCGGTTAATATTCAGTCGTTTACTGAACAGTTAAAAGCACAAAGTGATGATAATTTTCGTTATCTTATTCAAAAGATTGAGACTGCGCTTCTTGGCCATGCAGATAAGTTAGAGCCACTAGACGAAAAACTTGTCCGCTTAATTAAACAAACACCAGGTATCACCTTGGGGGAATTAATCCAACTTACCCAATGTACGTTAACTGAGGCGCGAGTGGCTCGTTTTAACGTCGATTTTTGATTATTTCAAAGTGTGCTTTTTATTTTTTTATGCTACAGGATCGCAATACTCCGGGGTGATACAAAATACAACGCTTGTTGTTTTGAGCCACAAGCTCAGTATGTAAATTTACATCGCAGTGAATAAACAGAGTTAAAGATAAGCAACCTAAGTCATCAATTGTTTTATTGACACAAATCGCAGACACAAGAGCGATGTTCATATCACTTGCTCTTGGGTGAAGGTTAATCGGTTTAATGCGGATCTGAGAATTATAGGTATGAAATAAGGGTGTAACACAAATTGCATTACACCCTTCTGGATTTTATTTTTTAACTAGTTAATTTAAGCACTCTACTTAATCACTAGAAACGATATTCAACACCGATACTAGCCTGTTTAAAGTCTGTTTCTGTGTCGGAACCGTTAGATACATTATCTAAGTTAATTTCTGCATCATACCAAGTGTACTCTGCATTAATTAGAAAACGATCTGTTACCTTAAACGCTACACCTGCACCGGCAAACACACCTTCATCATCTTTATTGCCAGAAAACCCGACTACGTCATAATCTGTTGAATACCATAACTGACCACCTTTGGCATATAACTCTATTCGCTCAGCAATGGGCAATGTCACTTTTAGACCTGCGGTATAACCATCTGTTTCAGCACTAGATAAGTTGTTGCCGTAACTACCAAAATCAATATAGCTACCTTCTAGAGCTAAGTATTTGTTGAAGCGATAACCGACTAGGCCCTGGAGAACATCATTGTCGTCATCAAAGTCATCTTCGCCATCAACTTTTAGGTAACCATAATTAGCGCCGACATAAACGCCATTTTCAGCTACGTCTTTCTTGAAGTCATCAGCGTGAGAATAAGTACTAAAAGAGGCTAACGAAATAAGTCCAGCTAAAGTAAGAATTGTATTTTTCATAAGGTACTCCTAGTTAATTACGTAAATACATCTAACTACTTACAAAACGGATGCCAACGTTATAAAAGTAACAGAGAATTAATTATCGGTATTTAAATTTAATACTTAATATCAATGGTTTACGTTTTGTGTTTTGGCGGGGGAAGGTGGCCTGTGATTAGATCTCAAGTGAAATGGCTTATTTTTGCACCCGCTTAATGAGACAGTAATAATGTAAAACGGTATTTTTTTCTGATTAAATTGTAATTTTTTCATATTGAAAATATATTGTTATCAATATGTTACGGTTTATTTTTTATTGTCTACTTTCTAGGAAAGATAAAATCTTGGTCATAAACTTGCTATGTTGATTTAGCTTTTTAAAGTGTAGGTTTGTCCGATAGCGTTAAAGTACAACCATTAAGTAAGAATAATAACTATACAGTAACAAGTCGAGTAACCGGATTATCAACACGGTAGGATCGTGAACCTAATTTCATATCGGTTTTTGGTTAACGACTATGACAGGCTTAGTAGCTAATCTAGTAGCTAATCTAGTGGCTAATATTGTACATTAAGGTTGCTGGTGACAATGCTGCTAACCAAGTGGTTTTAGATATTATTTATATTTATTCAATAAAAATATTTACAAGCTTAGATATTCGTGTATTATACGTCTTGCTCTGACATTCAGAGTTATTAATGAACATCAAGTAAAAGAAAAGCCTTAGAATCTCTTCGTTATCGTTGTTATCCTCTGTGTTTCCCTTAGCTTCATCGTGACATTCAATAATTCAAGCTTGAGCGCATCGCATTTTCGCGACAGATTGATTAATTTTAATATATAAGGGACACATCATGTCTAACAAAACAACTGGTTTAGTAAAATGGTTTAACGAAGATAAAGGTTTTGGTTTTATCACTCCTGATAACGGCGGCGCTGACGTGTTCGTTCATTTCCGTTCAATCACTTCAGAGGGTTTCAAGACTCTTGCTGAAGGCCAGAAAGTTTCTTTTGATGTTGAGCAAGGCCAAAAAGGCCCACAAGCTGCTAACGTAGTAGCTGTGTAACTCGACGTTATAAGAATAACGCAAACGGTTTAACGACTGTTTGCGTTTTTTTATGCCTGCAATTTAACCATTTATATTGTTAGCGTGTATAGGCACTTCATTTTGGCCGTATAATAACTTTAAAATTGGTTTAATATTTATCTACTGCTTGTTAATCAGCATCCTTAACACGAGCAGAACCCAGCACTCACTTAATAATTTACTGATTTCTCAAAAACCCTCTTTCTACTTTGATCTGAATCAACGCTATTAATCGTAAATCGATTCATTATATTAGCTGTACATCATACTGATGATTACGGGGCCATAATGTCAGATAACAAACTCATCTTGATTTTAAAAATCTGTATCTCGATAGGGATTAGCTTAATTTTATTAGGCATTTATTGTCATAATTTCAGCGAAACGATTGCAACGATGGGGGTTAATGGAATCATTATTAGTGCTATGTGTGTGGCTTTTGGCATGGCGTTGTCGCTACCAACAAAAATGTACCTGACTTTTATACTGGTTAAGCGTGAAGTAGAAAAAACCACATGACTTAATTTTAGTCGGTTCGTTATAAGTTGACTGTAAATGTTTACACTGCCTACATTTTTATTTCAAATATCAATTTTTATCTCCCTGATTTTACCTGCTTGAAATAATTTTTAATGATGATAATTTCTTCTACCACCTTTTATCTTGACCAATTTATTTTTGCAAAAGCCTAAGTTAGTAAAC
>NZ_PJAP01000935.1:0-3058 GCF_002836795.1 Shewanella sp. 11B5
AGCATCAATGACTTGTTTTACATCGCTGCCAATATGCGCTTCACCGCGTTGTTTGGCTAATTGTACTTGACGCTCACGCTCAATAAAGCGCTGACGTTGTTCTTGTGGCACTTTATCAATGCAATGAGGACAGCTGACACCTTGAACATAGGCTTCAGTTTGTTTTTCTGCTTCAGTAATTGGCATACGACAAGCATTACATTGATCGTATTGGCCTTTTTCTAGGCTATGATTTACCGCTACACGGTTATCAAACACAAAGCATTCACCTTCCCATAAGCTTTGCTCTTGTTCTACTTCTTCAAGGTATTTTAAAATGCCGCCTTCAAGATGATATACCTCATCAAAGCCCTGCTCTTTTAAATATGCGGTGGATTTTTCACAACGAATACCACCAGTACAAAACATCGCCACTTTTTTGTGCTTAGCCGGATCTAAATTTTGCTTCACATATTCCGGAAACTCGCGGAAAGTCTCAGTTACTGGATTGACAGCATTTTTAAACGTACCAATCTTCACTTCGTAATCATTACGGGTATCAACTAACACCACATCTGGATCTGAAATCAGCGCATTCCAGTCTTTGGGTTTCACATAGGTCCCGACGACTTTACGAGGATCGATGCCTTCAATACCCATAGTCACAATTTCTTTTTTCAGCTTCACTTTGGTACGATAAAACGGCATTTCGGCGTCAAAAGAAAACTTAGTCACAATATTATCTAAGCCAGGTTGAGTACCCAACCAAGCCAATAAAATATCAATCGCAGAAGCTGTTCCTGCAACAGTGCCATTAATGCCTTCTTGAGCAAGCAACAAAGTGCCTTTGATTTCGTTTTGTTCCATGATATCAAGCAATGGCTGACGTACATCTTCAAAATGAGGTAACGCTACGAATTTATATAACGCGCACACAGCGACTTGGGATTGAGATGAAGCTTGCATGGCTTTTTGAATAGATTCTTGTTTAGACGCTGGTTTAGGTTGTTGCATAAAAATGAGGTCTCCGCTGGCTGGAACTTAATTTCCAGTGCATATTACTGCGCATATAAATAAGGCCTGCACACTGTGCACAGACTCAAAAAAACGGCCGAAAGTATACCTAAATCACAATCAAAAAAATACTAAAACTAACTGATGTACTTTTTTACAATGTTGTTAGCGGTTAATTTTGGGTTTTCAGTCAAGAAACGTTACTCTATTAGTAATACATCATTTTATAGACACTCAATGAACTCTGCGATTTTATACACCTTTCGTCGTTGTCCTTATGCTATGCGTGCACGTATTAGCCTTCATTTAAGCCAACTGAATCCGTTAGTACGTGAAATTGAGCTTAAAAATAAACCCGCAGAATTGATCGCCATTTCGGCCAAAGGCACTGTGCCGGTTTTGGTGACAGCAAACAACAAAGTGATAAGTGAAAGTCTTGATATTATGCGTTTTGCATTAACTGAATATCCCGCGCCAGAAAATCATTACTTAACCACAGAAGAGTATCAAGCCCTGCAATACTGGTTGGATCAATCCACGACTGAATCGCTCATTAATGCCAATGATAATGAATTTAAACCGTGGTTAGATAAATACAAGTATGCCGACAGGTTCCCTGAATACAGTCAACTCTGGTATCGACAACAGGCAGAGCGGTTTATTCAACATTAGAGGACCTGTTGCGGCAACATAACTATTTGTGCACCGACAGCCCTACACTCGCTGATTTTGCTATTTTTCCGTTTATTCGGCAATTTGCTAATGTTGAACCAGTGTGGTTTAACACCATGCCATACCCTAACGTTATCGTTTGGTTGACCACGTTAGTCAACAGCTCACTATTTAACGTGACCATGTATAAATATCCTTTATGGTTACCACAAAAAAATATGATTCAGCTCAAACATTCAGAACATGATGATGGACAAGTAATACCTTTGTGCAAAAATTAAAAAATTATGAATATTTAATGGTTTACGGGCTATTAATCGGTTAATTTTTAAAGTAAATTAAAGGTGTTAGCAGTGAATGGCCGTTTAAAAACATGGATTTTTATTATTTTTACTGCAGATTTTAATTTTAAGCTTACACTTAGATAAGTCATTGCTGGAACGCAAAGGAACATGACATGAATAATATGGATATTACGTTAGTATTAATGCTCATTGCATTACTGATTTTACATATTCACTTTTGCTATCGAGCCTATACCTCGAAAGCACACATCAAAAATGCCCAACGTGTAGTGTGGTCTATGCTCAGTTTGTTAATGGGACCATTAGGCTATTATGTCTATCAGAACATGATCCCACTCGAGTTCTACGAATAGACAGTAAAACTTAGCTTGATGATTAACACATAAACGAGCCTCTTTGTTCAATAAAGGCTCGTACTCTCTGCTGACCAAACTTATAAATAGCGAGCGAATTGCTGACCATTTTTTAATGGTTTTATTGGTGCAGTTACCGCTGGCGTACCTACGTATAAAAAGCCCACTATTTGATCTTGCTTAGACAAGCCTAGTTGTTGATGTACATTTGCATCAAAAGCAAAATCGCCTGTACGCCATACAGCACCTACACCCATCGAAAATGCCGCTTGCTGCATGGCCATAGTGGCGCAACCCGCTGCTATATGCTGTTCTAAAACTGGTACTTTATCATGCGTTTGAGTTTTGGCGACGACCGTAATCACCATAGGTGCACGATAAGGCATGTTGGCGACTTTAGTCAGAAAAGTTTCATCTGCACCACTTTTTTTAGCCGCATCAACAAAAATATCTGCCAACTTAGCTAAGCCATCATCTACCGCAATAATAAACTCCCAAGGCGTTAATGCACCGTGGTCTGGTACTCTTGCTGCTGCATCAAGCAAAAAAGTGAGTTGTTCGGCATTTGGTGCTGGGGCAACTAGGCGAGGCGTCGATTGGCGAGTCAATAACAGTTGTTTGGCGTCCAAGATACAATCCTTTTAAGTAAATTATGCCGCCGATATTAGCAAAAATCCCACGCATTAGGTGGGATTTTTTAGGGTTGTTCTATGTAACCTAAACTCGTAATAACAA
>NZ_PJAP01000239.1:0-9459 GCF_002836795.1 Shewanella sp. 11B5
ATTTTGGTAAACCTATCATAGCGATTGCCAATTCGTTCACTCAGTTTGTCCCTGGACATGTGCATTTAAAGAATATGGGATCATTGGTTGCAGGTGCCATTGAAGAAGCAGGCGGCATTGCCAAAGAATTTAATACTATTGCCGTAGATGACGGTATTGCGATGGGCCATGGCGGCATGCTGTATAGCTTACCGTCGCGCGAGTTAATTGCAGACAGTGTTGAATACATGGTCAATGCGCATTGTGCCGATGCATTAGTGTGTATTTCTAACTGCGACAAGATTACTCCTGGCATGTTAATGGCGGCGCTACGGTTAAATATTCCGGTGGTATTTGTATCCGGTGGGCCAATGGAAGCGGGTAAAACCAAGCTATCCGATCAAATTATTAAGCTTGATTTAGTTGATGCCATGATCGCTGGTGCAGACTCTAATGTCAGTGACGAAGACAGTAAGCAAATCGAACGCAGTGCTTGTCCTACTTGTGGGTCGTGCTCGGGTATGTTTACTGCTAATTCAATGAATTGTTTAACCGAAGCCTTAGGATTGTCATTACCAGGTAACGGTTCAATGTTAGCGACTCATGAAGACCGTCGTGAATTATTTTTAGAAGCCGGTCGCCGTGTAATGATGTTGGCAGAACGTTATTACAAGCATGACGATGAAACGGCATTGCCGCGCAATATTGCTTCATTTAAATCATTTGAAAATGCCATGGTACTCGATGTTGCGATGGGCGGTTCATCAAATACAGTGTTGCATTTAGTGGCTGCAGCGCAAGAGGCGGAAATTGACTTTACTATGGCGGATATTGATCGCATATCGCGCTTAGTGCCTCATCTATGTAAGGTTGCACCATCAACGCCTAAATATCATATGGAAGATGTTCACCGTGCTGGTGGGGTGATGGGTATTTTAGGCGAGTTAGATAGAGCTGGTTTAATCCATAACGATGTACCGCATGTGGCCGCAGACAATGGTGGCGATTTAAAATCAGTCTTAGCTAAGTACGACATTAAACAAACTAACGATCCAGATGTAATCCGCTTTTTTAGTGCCGGCCCTGCTGGTATTCCAACCACTAAAGCATTTAGCCAAAATTGTCGCTGGGATAGTGTTGATGACGACCGTGAAAATGGCTGTATTCGTTCGCGTGAGTTTGCCTTTAGTCAAGAAGGTGGCTTAGCCGTATTGTCAGGTAACGTTGCCGTTGATGGCTGTATTGTGAAGACGGCAGGGGTTGATGAGTCTAATTTAACTTTTGTTGGCAGTGCCCGCGTGTATGAAAGCCAAGATGATGCAGTTGCTGGTATTTTAGGCGGCGAAGTGGTTGAAGGCGATGTGGTGGTTATTCGCTACGAAGGCCCTAAAGGTGGCCCTGGTATGCAAGAAATGCTGTATCCAACAACCTATTTAAAATCTCGAGGTTTAGGCGCTAAGTGTGCGTTAATTACCGATGGTCGTTTTTCAGGTGGCACTTCTGGTTTGTCTATTGGCCACGTATCACCAGAAGCTGCATCAGGTGGCACTATTGCACTGATTGAAAATGGCGATCAAATTGCGATTGATATTCCCAAGCGTAGTATTCAACTTAATGTCAGTGAAGCAGAGCTTACTAAGCGTCGCACAGCCATGGATGCAAAAGGCCCTTTAGGTTGGAAGCCGGTGTCTCGTGAGCGTTATGTGTCATTAGCCCTTAAAGCTTATGCATTATTGGCAACCAGTGCAGATAAAGGTGCGGTACGCGATCGCACTAAGCTGGAGGGGTAATATGTTGGCTTTGGCGTCTCAAACTCAATTAGATTTAGCCCACTATTATTTACAGAAAATTTTGCTATCGTCTGTTTATGATGTGGCTAAAGTGACGCCATTGTCGAGCATGAATAAATTGTCTGCTCGCTTTGGTTGTCAGGTGTATCTAAAGCGTGAAGATATGCAACCTGTGCATTCATTTAAAATACGTGGTGCCTACAACCGTATAGCTGCCTTGACTCAAGATGAGTGTGATAGAGGTGTGGTGTGTGCATCGGCGGGCAATCACGCTCAAGGGGTAGCGATGTCTGCTGCCAGTCGCGGTATTGATGCCGTAATTGTAATGCCTAGTACCACGCCAGATATTAAGATTGATGCTGTGAAACGCTTAGGTGGCAATGTGGTGCTTCATGGGCAGGCGTTTGATCAAGCCAATGACTATGCAAAGAATCTGTCGGTAACAGAAGGGCGTGTTTATATCGCTCCTTTTGATGATGAAGCGGTTATTGCGGGGCAAGGCACTATTGCGCAAGAAATGGTCCAGCAGCAACGGGATATCGAAATCGTGTTTGTGCCCGTTGGCGGTGGTGGCTTAATTGCCGGTATTGCGGCTTATTATAAAGCGGTCATGCCACAAGTGCGGATCATTGGAGTCGAGCCTGAAGATGCAGCATGTTTAAAGGCGGCATTAGAAGCCGATGAACCAGTGACACTGGCTCAAGTCGGTTTGTTTGCTGACGGCGTAGCGGTTAAACGCATTGGTACAGAGCCATTTCGCTTAGCGCGTGAATACGTTGATGAAGTGGTTACTGTCACTTCCGATGAAATTTGCGCCGCGGTTAAAGACATATTTGAAGATACCCGCGCGATAGCTGAACCTGCAGGATCCTTGTCGATTGCAGGGCTTAAAAAATACATGGCCCAACAGGGTGACTCTATCGATGCACCGAAAAAAGTAGCGGCTATTTTGAGTGGCGCCAATGTTAATTTTCATAGTTTACGTTATGTGTCTGAACGCTGCGAATTAGCGGAGCAAAAAGAAGCGGTTTTAGCGGTGAAAGTCCCTGAAAAACCCGGCAGTTTTTTACGTTTTTGCGAGTTATTAGATAAACGTGTGATGACCGAATTTAACTATCGCTTTAGTAGCCGTGACATTGCAGTGGTGTTTGCCGGCATTCGTCTTACCGGTGGCCAAGCAGAGCTAAGCGAGATTATTGCTAAACTTGAGTCGGAAGGCTTTGAAGTTCAAGATTTATCCCAAGATGAAACGGCTAAATTACATGTGCGTTATATGGTCGGCGGTCACCCACTTGAACCACTAGAGGAGCGCTTGTTTAGTTTTGAATTTCCTGAGCATCCTGGGGCATTATTGAAGTTTTTAACCACTTTACAGAGTAAATGGAATATCAGTTTATTTCACTACCGTAACCATGGTGCAGCCTTTGGTAGGGTGTTAACGGGGTTTGAAGTTCCGGCTAAAGACGATGTGGCGTTTGCACAGTTTTTAACGGAGCTAGGTTTCGTTTATCAAGAAGAAACCCACAGTCCGGCATATAAGCTCTTTTTAAATAGCACTAAAGCAAAATCGTAAGTCATTTTTAACTGACCTGAACTAGGGGTAAGAGACGAAGATATGATATTAAAGATCATAGACTTAGACGTTTATCACTATCAAACTTGTCATTTGTTTTACTAACAAGGCGAATTGACGCGTCAATAGCGGGTCTATTGCAAGTTAATTCAACACCGTTAGTAAGACAAAGGGCTGTTTGAGAGGCGTTTTTTATCCCGAGTTCAGGTTGACTACCATTCTGAGGTGATTTAGTGCCTCTATGTGGTATTGTCAGTTCGCCTAAAACGAAAAAATATTCGTGGGTTTGTAGAAACTATTACCAACGACCACTAATAAGTTGATGTTAATGTATTTTGCAGCAACTGATTGGTATAGTTTGCTTTATATGTAGGGTAAATTTTTCCAAATTCATACATAGTTATGAATTTTCGACCTCATTTTAAGGAGACTTTGATGTTACCCGTACCAACAATTCAAGCTTTTATGCCACCGCGCCGAATCTTAATGGGTCCTGGCCCATCTGACGTGTATCCCGAAGTGCTTGCGGCACAATCAAGGCCGACTATTGGCCACCTTGACCCATTATTTGTTGGCATGATGGATGAGCTAAAAAGCTTAATTCAATATGCTTTTCAAACCAAAAACGAAATGACTTTAGCTGTATCTGCTCCAGGCAGTGCTGGCATGGAAACCTGTTTTGTCAATTTAGTTGAACCAGGTGAAAAGGTAATCGTGTGTCGTAATGGGGTATTTGGTGAGCGCATGCGCCAAAACGTTGAGCGCGTTGGCGGTGTTGCGGTAGTCGTCGACAATGAATGGGGCGAACCTGTATGCCCAGATAAAGTTGAAGCTGCACTTGTCGCACATCCTGATGCCAAATTTTTAGCCTTTGTACATGCAGAAACCTCAACGGGTGCGCTGTCGGATGCCAAAACATTATGCACCTTGGCGCAATTACATGACTGTATCAGTATTGTTGATGCGGTGACGTCACTTGGTGGTGTTGAATTGCTGGTAGATGAGTGGGGCATTGATGCCATTTATTCAGGCAGCCAAAAGTGCTTATCTTGTGTGCCCGGTTTATCTCCAGTGTCATTTTCACCTAAAGCCGTCGCTAAACTAAAAGCTCGTACCACCCAGGTACAAAGTTGGTTTTTAGATCAAACCTTAGTGATGGGTTATTGGGGCAATGGCAATGGCGCTAAGCGCAGCTATCATCATACTGCACCAGTTAATGCATTATATGCCTTACATGAGTCTTTACGTTTGTTAGCCAATGAAGGGCTCGAAAATGCCTGGGCAAGACACCGTAAAATGCATCTGTTATTACGCGATGGATTAACCAAGCTTGGATTGAAATTTGTGGTTGAAGAAGCGTCTCGTTTACCGCAACTTAATACCGTTTATATTCCAGATGGTGTTGATGACGCTGCAGTGCGTAAGCATTTATTAGAAGAATATAATTTAGAAATTGGTGCAGGCTTAGGCGCTTTAGCGGGTAAAGCATGGCGCATCGGCTTAATGGGCTATGGTGCCCGTCGTGAAAACGTCTCCCTTTGCTTACATGCACTAGAAGAGTCTCTTAACCAGAACTGAGGTTAACAAACTTAGTGGATATAAAAAAATGACGCTAAATAGCGTCATTTTTTATGTCTGTAAACTGAGTAAAAACGATTATAGAGTCAAAAATATCAATCGTTATCCCTCGTTCAGGTTAGTTACTCAGCAAACTTTTTTTCTAACTCATTCACTTGCGCTTGCAATGCTTCAAGCTTTTCGCGAGTTTTAAGCAACACGTGTTGCTGCACCTCAAACTCTTCGCGCGATACTACGTCCAGTTTCATCAATTGGTTTTGTAATATCTGCTTGCTGCGTTCTTCAAACTCACCGGCAAATTGCTTAACACCGCTGGGTAAGTTATCGCTTAGCTGCTTAGCTAGCTCTTCTATTTTCTTTGGATTAATCATGATGATTCCCTACTGAGACATTGATTTAATTGTAACCGAGGTAAGCGCTTTTCCAAACCCTAACTGTGATTTTTCGTTAACCGTCACCAGTTGATTCTGCTATGATCCGCCTTCGTTTAAGGCTAAGCAAGGTGTAATGATTAATGAAACTCAATCCAGGGCAAAATGAAGCCGTACATTATGTATCGGGTCCATGCTTAGTGCTCGCTGGCGCGGGGAGTGGTAAAACACGTGTAATCATTAATAAAATTGCTTACTTAGTTGAAAAATGTGGCTATAAAGCTCGCAATATTGCTGCAGTAACCTTTACCAACAAAGCCGCCCGAGAAATGAAAGAACGTGTTGCTCAGTCGATGGGCCGCAAAGAAGCGCGCGGATTATGGATTTCTACTTTTCATACATTAGGGCTCGAAATTATTAAGCGCGAACATAAAGTGCTTGGGCTTAAAGCGGGTTTTTCATTGTTTGATGATCAAGACACTTTCGCGTTATTAAAAGAACTGACCGAAGATGAGTTAGATGATGATAAAGACCTGATTAAATCTTTGGCAACAGCGATATCGAATTGGAAAGGGGGATTAGTGATCCCTCAGCAAGCAAAAAGTATGGCAAAAGACGAGCAAAGCCAATTATTTGCCATGTTATATGCTAGGTATGCTCAGCATATGAAGTCCTATAATGCGCTCGATTTTGATGACCTAATCTTAATTCCAACTTTATTGTTGCGAATGAATGAAGAAGTGCGCACCCGTTGGCAAACTAAAATTCAGTACTTGCTGGTGGATGAGTATCAAGATACCAATACCAGCCAATATGAGTTAGTTAAGTTACTGGTGGGTGAGCGTGCACGTTTTACGGTGGTAGGTGATGATGATCAGTCCATTTACTCTTGGCGTGGCGCTAAGCCACAGAACCTAGTGTTATTAGGAACTGATTTTCCAAGACTTAAACTGATCAAATTAGAGCAAAACTATCGTTCAAGCCAACGAATTCTCCGAGCAGCCAATATTCTGATTGCTAACAACCCTCACGTGTACGACAAAGCGTTATTTAGTGAGTTAGCTTATGGTGAGCCATTAAGAGTATTAATTGCCGCTAACGAAGAGCAAGAAGCTGAGCGAGTGGTGGCGGAGATAATTCGACATAAGTTTGTTGGCCGAACTAAGTTTGGTGATTACGCCATTTTATATCGAGGTAATCATCAATCTCGTTTACTCGAACGATCGCTTATGACCAACCGTATTCCTTATAAGCTTAGTGGCGGTACTTCATTTTTCTCTCGTGCAGAAATTAAAGATATCATGGGGTATTTGCGTTTAGTGGTTAACCCGGACGATGACAATGCTTTTTTGCGGGTGGTTAACTTACCTAAGCGTGGTATTGGCCCTGCGTCGCTGGAGCGTTTAGGTAATTTTGCCAATCAAAAGCATATATCATTATTTGAAGCTATTTTTGATGTTGAACTCAATCATCATTTAGCGCCAGCAGCGGTTAACTCTTTATATCAGTTTGGTAAGTTTATTGTTGATACCGGTGAAGTCGCCTCGCGGGGTGAGCCTGTTGAAGCGATTAAACAGCTTATTCGTAAAATTAATTACGAAGATTATCTGTACGAAACGAGTACCAGCGCTAAAGCGGCTGAAATGAGGATGAAGAATATTTCGGAATTATACCGCTGGGTTACCGAAATGCTCGAAGGTGATGAGTTAGATGAACCTATGACTTTGCCAGAAGTGGTTACTCGATTAACCCTGCGCGACATGATGGAACGCAACAGCGAGGATGAGGGTGGCGATCAAGTTCAGTTAATGACGTTACATGCCTCTAAAGGACTGGAATATCCCTTTGTATTTATGGTGGGTGTTGAAGAGCGAATTTTGCCGCATCAGTCGAGTATTGACGAAGACAATGTTGATGAAGAACGACGTCTGGCGTACGTGGGTATTACCCGTGCACAACGTGAATTGTGGTTTGTAATATGCCGTGAACGTCGCCAGTTTGGTGAAACGATGCGATGTGAGCCGAGCCGTTTTTTACTTGAGTTGCCTCAAGATGATTTAATTTGGGAAAACCGTAAGCCTGTTCAAACAGAAGAGCAGCGTGTCGAAACCAGTAAAAGTCACATCGCCAACATACGCGATATGTTTAAAAAATAGTGCTAATTGGGTTGGTCTTATTGATTAGGCACAGGCCTTATGTGGCTTTTTTTTTTCGTTAAATAATTTACTGATTGCTCGGCCTTGGCCACGTACATAGCCAAGTTCTAAAAACTGCCTTACTTGTTGTTGTGTGTCTACTGTGGTGGCGTACATATCGAAATTAAGTGTTTGTGCCGTCAGTTGGTAAGCTTTGACTAATTGTAACTGTTTGTCATTGAGTAAATGCTTACTGATGTCATCATCTAGCTTTAATGCCTTAATCGGTAAAAAACTCAGGCAACTGAGTGAGCTGTAACCTGTGCCATAGCCATCGATACCGATTTGCACGCCCAGTTGCGAGATAAGCTCGAAGCCATTGATGTGATTTTCAGTGTCTTGCACTAGTGCTTTTTCGTTAAAGAATAATATTAATTTCTCAAGATAGATGTGACTACTTTTAATGGTTTGCTTGAGATTGCGTAATACGAATTTATTTTTGATGTGCTGGCTGCTAATGGATAGATGTAAGTATACAGACGGTCCATATTTTGATTTAAGAAATTGATATTGCTCACTTAAGTGAGAAAATATATAACCGTCTATATTAAGTGTGAGCTGGTATTGTGCGGCAAGCTGCTTCATCTTGCCATGTTCAATTAAGCCTTGCTCGGGATGATGCCACTCAATGTGAGGTTCAATGGCAATGATTTCACCAGTAGTAAAATCGACCACTTCAACGTAGTTAATTTCAAATTCTTGTTGGTCTAAGGCCTTTTTAAAATCAATTTCCAATTCATGTTGTAGCTTAGATTGTGCGCTGAGTTTGTCGTCAAAAATAACATAACAACCTTTACCATTGGCTTTAGCCTGATACATGGCAGCGTCAGCATCGCGTAGTAGTGACTCACTGGTGACTAATTTATTGCGTCCACTAAATGCAATTCCGATACTGGCACCTGAGATGAACTCTTGTTTAGCGAGCTGATAGGGCATCGACAACGCTTGTAAAATACGATCACTTACCTCGATAGCATCTTCCGTGGCGTTAATAGAATCCAGCAAAATAACAAATTCATCACCGCCCATTCTTGCTAGTGTGTCGTTTTCACGCACACATGACTTGATACGTTGTGCGGTTTCAATTAAAAAGCGATCGCCTTCGAGATGACCAAAAGAATCATTGATCACTTTGAACCGATCAAGATCGATAAATAATAATGCAAACTGATCTAATCCATGTCGGCGCAAGTGTTTTAATGCTTGTGATAATCGTTCCATTAAATAGCTGCGATTGGGTAAACCAGTCAGCCCATCATGCTGAGCATCGTGTAAGAGCTGATTTTCAATCTTACGGCGCTGATTGATTTCTTGTTGAAGATTGTTGTTCAGTTCAGCGAGTGCTTTAGTGCGTTTAACCACCTTATCTTCTAACTGCTCATGGCTGTTTTTGAGCGACTCAGTCGCCAATTTACGCTCAATAGCGTTGGCCATATGCTGGGATACGAATGTCAGTAGTTCTAGATCTTTCAATTGATAAATATGAGCGTCATCCAAGCTATAAATCGTTAACGCACCAGCAATATCACCATTAATGATCAGCGGAATGCCTATCCATTGATGCATTCTATCGGTTTTGTTCAATTCTGGAGATTTTGCGTATATTTCGCCATTAGCAACCATATCAGCGATATCTTTAGAGGATAAGAGCCGAGGCAACTTATGTTCTAGAATGTATTCTGTTAGCCCGTCCTGCATAGGACGAGAGGCTGGATATTCGGTTGTCATCTGCGAAACATAAAAAGGAAATGACAACATATTGTTATCGTTTATCAATGAGATAAAGCAGTTATCAGCCGGTATTAATTGACTCATAATAGTGTGAAGTCGTAAATAGAAGTCTTGTTGGAGTACATTTGATGCAGATAGATCGGCAATTTCGAATAAAGCTTTTTGTAATTTTTCGGCTTTAACGCGCTCAGTTATTTCTTTTTTGACTTTTTCATAAGCCTGGCTGAGTTCTTTAGTGCGTT
>NZ_PJAP01000936.1:0-3057 GCF_002836795.1 Shewanella sp. 11B5
AGAGATGTTTTTTTAATCATGTAATGCTCATTAACTAAACTCGTTATACTGTAATAGAGTTGATCAAGATCAAGCGTGTTGTTTGTCTGTGGGCCTAAACTCGTTAATGTAGATGGGTTCAAAGTTGTCTAATGATCCGTTGCAAACTTGCTTTTTGTGAGGGGATAAAATGAATTTTAAAGACTATTACACTGTATTAGGCATCGATCCTAAAGCGAATGATAAAGCGGTTAAAGTCGCTTATAAAAAACTTGCCGTGCAGTATCATCCTGACGTGAGTAAACATCCAGATGCTGAGGCGAAATTCAAAGAAATAGGTGAAGCCTATGAAGTGTTACATAACACTAAAAAGCGTGCTGAATATGACGAATTACGTCATCATCACCTTAATAGAACCCAAAATCGTTATGCCAATCAAGGCGCAGCGAATGGTGCAGGGCAAACCTGGGGACAACAGCAAAGCGATCCACAAACCGATCAAGAGTTTTCAGACTTTTTTAGTTCAATTTTTGGCTCCAGCCGCGGAGGTTTTGAACAAGGTAGCCAACATAGACAGCGCCAAACTCAGCCTCAAAAAGGCCAAGACATTGAAATTGAGTTTCCGATGTTTCTTGAAGAAACATTGGTCGATACTCTAAAGCCAGTCGAGTTTACCTTACAACAACGGGATCCTAGCGGTCGTATCGTTGAGCAACCTAAATCGTTAAAAGTTAAAATTCCTGCTGGCGTTGTTAATGGTGAACGTATTCGCTTGAAAGGACAGGGCGGTCCGGGACCGACCAAGGCAGATAACGGTGATCTGTACTTACAAATTCGTTTTGTACCTCATCCCATGTTTGATGTTGATGGTCGAGATTTAAGTATTGTTGTACCCGTAGCGCCATGGGAAGCAGTGCTGGGTACCAAGCTTAAACTGCCCACGTTAACCGGTCATATTCAACTGACTATCCCTGCTAATAGTCAGTCAGGACAGCGTTTACGTATAAAAGGAAAAGGCTTACTCAGTAAAAAAGTACATGGGGACTTATTTGCGGTACTCAAAATAGTCGTCCCGACATCGCCAGATGAAGCAAGCAAACAATTGTGGACTGAATTAGCAGAGAAAAATATATTCGACCCACGTGCCAGTTGGAGTAAATAACGATGCTGCAAATTAATATAAGCGAACAAGATTGTTGGTTGAGTAGCGATGAACTGTGTGAGTGCAGCGATATCAGCTCAGCATTACTACTTGAACTTGTAGAGCACAGTATTGCCATGCCAATGGAGGGTGAGGTGATAGAACAATGGCGCTTTAGTGTCGAGAATTTACATCAAGTGAAAAAAGCCACGCGCATTCAACGTGATCTGGCACTCGATTGGAGTGGCATTGCATTAATCTTACAATTACTCGATGAAAGAGACCAGTTAGATCATGAAGTCCATATGCTAAAGCAGCAGTTGAGTCGGTTTAAAGTATAATTATAAGCCGCTGACAAATGGATGTTAGAGGTAGCTATACTTCTCATTGGCAGTAGCCGAATAAAGCTTGGCCTAATTATTTAAGCACCGCTAATTAGGGCTGCTATTTATTAACCACTACTATTTAAAAATTGCTAGTTAAGCCGTTTATAAAGGTTTATTAAAGCGCTTTACCGCTAATAACACTCCGAATAGGTTACTAAACCAGTAATATTATCCTTGTTAAAATTAAGGGTAATATCTGTTGTATTTTTACAATTAAATTCAATGATTTATCTGTATTTATGAAAACACTAACATTGACATGATGAGCGTTTAGGGACTAGTGTATAAAATATATCGCGAAAGTGTGTGGTAAATATTTAACAGCGCAGAATTTATTCACGTGCTTTTTATGTAGCGTTAGTACAAAAAAGCAGAACGGCGTAAAAGAGCGTCATGGAAAATATTATGGAAAAAATAGTAATAAAAAACCTCTATAAGGTTTTTGGTTCTGAGCCTCGCAAGGGAGTGAAATTACTTGAACAAGGGAAAAGCAAAGAAGAAATTTACGAACAGACAGGGCTTACAGTTGCAGTACAAGGTGCAAGTTTTACCGTAAACAAAGGTGAAATTTTTGTCGTGATGGGTCTGTCTGGCTCAGGAAAATCAACTCTAGTAAGAATGCTAAACAGGCTCATTGAACCAACATCTGGAGAGGTGTTAGTTGATGGTCAAAATATCCTCAAAATGAATAAGGATGAGCTGGTAAGGTTTCGCAGAAGCAAAACCAGTATGGTCTTTCAGTCTTTCGCTCTTATGCCTCATCAGACAGTGTTAGAAAATGCAGCTTTTGGCCTCGAGCTTGATGGCATGGATAAGAAACAGCGTGAAGAGCGAGCTCTAGATGCCTTAAAACAAGTCGGACTTGAAGGCTTGGAGAATGCATATCCCAATGAGTTAAGTGGTGGTATGCAGCAGCGAGTGGGATTGGCGCGAGGCTTAGCGGTTGATCCTGATATCTTGCTCATGGATGAGGCATTTTCGGCGCTTGATCCTCTTATTAAGACAGAAATGCAGGATGAACTGTTGAAACTGCAAGACCGTCATGAGCGCACCATCATATTTATCTCCCATGATTTAGACGAAGCATTACGTATTGGCGACCGAATTGCCATCATGCAGGGCGGCCGAGTTATTCAAGTGGGGACGCCAGAAGAGATTCTGCAAAATCCCGCTGACGATTATGTACGCGCATTTTTCCGTGGTGTGGATCCAACCGGTGTTATCTCCGCAGGGGACATTGCCCGCGATAGCCAGCCAACGGTCGTTTGGCATACTAAAGCAGGTAGCCCACGAGCCACATTAGAAATGTTGAGTATGAAAGATCGCGAATTTGCCTATGTACTCGACTCAGAACATCGTTATTTGGGTGTTGTTTCTTCTGATTCTCTGCGCGACGCTATTGACCAGGGGAATGGTACCAGCAAACTTGAGCATGCTTTCCTTACAGAAGCCAAATCGGTTCAGGAAACCGATAGCCTTCAGGACATTTTATCTTTGGTAGCATCTCATTCTTGGCCTATTCCAGTTGTAAACTCAGAAAATAGATATCGC
>NZ_PJAP01000937.1:0-3055 GCF_002836795.1 Shewanella sp. 11B5
ATTTATTGTTGCCAATATTGGGTACAGCCGATATTGCAATGGCTGTTAAAAACAACAACATCATGTTTCTACAAAATCCCCAAGTGAAGTGCTTGATCACCTTCTCTATGAATTAGTGATCTGCGACAATTTGTCCAATTTCATTTTTGTTAACTTGATCAACATCATAAATACTGCGATATAGCCCTACATATGTTATGGGAATATCTCACAAATTGATTTATATCAAAGACGATTTTTAGCCAAGTTCTAAAATTGATACCGATGGATTGCAACTAATTATTAGCCACTGAGCTAACTTAAGCAGAAGGTATCAACATGGACACACATGCAGCCCTTTATAAACAGGGTCAAGATCGCCTTGATTATTTACGCCAATTTGCCCAACGTCAGCCCGTATCACTACAACAAAAAATGGCCAACATTGGGATATCTCGTCGAGACTTCATTAAGTGGACCGCATCGGTCTCCGCAATGTTCGCCTTGCCCCTACCCTTTAGTAATCTGGTTGCCGAAGCGGCTGAATTAGCCGACCGAGTACCGTTAATTTGGTTACATTTAGCCGAATGTACCGGGTGCTCTGAGTCATTAATTCGTACCGATACGCCCAACCTCGACACATTGATTTTCGATCATATCTCGCTTGAATATCACGAAACCTTAATGGCAGCTTCTGGTTGGCAAGCCGAAGAGAACCTAGAGCATGCACTAGAAACTTACAAAGGTCGGTATTTACTGGCCGTTGAAGGTGCGGTCCCTACCGCCAATAACGGCACCTTTTTAACCGTGGGTTGTAAAGGTCATACGGGTTTACACATTGTTAAGGAAGCAGCTGAAAATGCTGCCGCGATTATCTCCGTTGGTACTTGCGCTGCTTTTGGCGGTGTACAAGCCGCTGCACCTAACCCGACTGGGGCAAAAGGTGTTTACGAAGTGGTCGATAAACCTGTGATTAACTTAGGCGGTTGCCCTCCGAGCGAAAAGAACATTGTTGGCACGCTAATGTATTTCATTATGTTCGGTAAGTTACCTGCACTGGATATGTTTAATCGTCCTAAATGGGCTTACGGCGCACGGGTACATGATAACTGTGAACGTCGTGGGCGCTTTGATGCTGGTGAGTTTGTTGAAGAATTTGGTGATGAAGGTGCAAAAGAAGGTTACTGCCTTTATAAAGTCGGCTGTAAAGGCCCATATACCTACAACAACTGCCCTACTGAGCGTTTTAACCATCACACCAGTTGGCCGGTGTTAGCGGGTCATGGCTGTATGGGTTGCTCTGAGCCGAATTTTTGGGATGACATGGCGGACTTTGAAAAACCGCTAGGACGCCAACTTTTACATGGCATAGATGCCACCGCAGACACCATTGGTGCGGTCA
Organism: Shewanella sp. 11B5; assembly: GCF_002836795.1. Classification (NCBI taxonomy): domain Bacteria; kingdom Pseudomonadati; phylum Pseudomonadota; class Gammaproteobacteria; order Alteromonadales; family Shewanellaceae; genus Shewanella; species Shewanella sp. 11B5. The sequence continues at coordinate 1,382 of NZ_PJAP01000937.1, forward strand.
TTTTAGGCGCTACCGTTGTTGGTATTGGCGCCCATGCAGTTGCTAGCGTATTTGCTAAGCCTTTGGAGGAATAATCATGAGTAAACGTGTCGTTATCGACCCTATCACCCGTATCGAAGGCCATTTACGTGTCGAAGTTGAAGTGGATGACAATAATGTCATTACCAAGGCTTGGTCTTCGTCGACCTTATGGCGAGGTATTGAGGTTATTTTAAAAGGCCGAACTCCAATGGATGTGGGCTTAATTGTGCAGCGTATTTGTGGCGTATGTACCTATTCGCATTATCGTTGCGGTACTGAGGCAGTTGAAAATGCCCTTGGGGTTAAGATCCCACTTAATGCTAAATACCTGCGCAGCATAATGCAGTCATCACTCTACATGCATGATCATATTGTGCATTTTTATCATCTACATGGTTTGGATTGGGTGGATGTGGTATCAGCATTAAGTGCCGACCCAGCCTTAGCGGCTAAAGTGGCAATGAATTACTCTGATGCACCGATTGCTGCCGGTGAAGGTGAATTAAAAGCGGTACAGGCACGAGTGAAAGGCTTGGTCGAAACCGGAAAACTGGGTCCATTTGCCAATGCCTATTGGGGTAATGGTACTTATCGTTTTACCCCTGAGCAAAACCTCATTGCGTTATCGCATTATTTAAAAGCACTTGAAGTACAACGTGTTGCGGCTGAAATGCTGGCTATTTTTGGTGGTAAATCGCCACACCCACAGTCTATTGTTGTGGGCGGCGTAACCTCAGTGCGAGACATGTTAAGCCCTGCCCGTTTACAAGAATGGAAACAAAAGCACGCCATGGTGCAAGACTTTATTGAGCGAGCTTACCAAGCCGATATTGTGATGGCAGCAGAAGCATTTGGCACTGAAGCCAGTGTACTTGGCGGTGTAAATGTTAACAGCTTCTTGTGCGGTGAAGATTTTATCACAGCCAATGGCGAGTACTTATTTAACCAAGGAGTCATTTTAAACGGTGATTTAGCCAATGTATTGGATATCGATCCGAGCTTGATTAAAGAAGACGTGACTCACGCTTGGTATAAAGCCGATGGTCCGCAACATCCATATCAAGGCACCACCATTCCTGATTACACTGGGTTTATTGAACGCGACACTGTGTATGGCAAACTGCCGACCATTAATGGCGATGGTAAATACTCGTGGGTTAAGTCTCCGCGTTACCAGGATGAACCGATTGAAGTGGGTCCACTAGCCTGTTTATTAGTTAACTATGCTCGCGGAAACCAAGTTGTGGTCAATGCGGTTGATGGTTTGTTAGCTCGCACTGGCTTGCCTCTTGAGGCGTTGTTTACCACTTTAGGCCGTACTGCTGCACGTATGTTGCAAACCGTATTGGTTGGCCAAGCCAGTTTGCAAACCTTTGATTCTTTACTGATTAACATACAGTCGGATCAGTCTACTTACGTTAAACCTGAGATAGACCCAGACCGCGTTTACGAAGGTTATTCGATGATTGAAGCTCCTCGCGGCATGTTAAGTCATTGGATCCGGATTAAAGATGCCAAAGTCGAAAACTACCAAGCTGTGGTTCCTACTACCTGGAACGCAGGCCCTGTGGATGCTAACGGTAAAATGGGCCCATACGAAGCTTCGTTGATTGGTTTGAAACTTGAAGACCCAACTAAGCCGTTAGAAGTCAT
>NZ_PJAP01000938.1:0-3050 GCF_002836795.1 Shewanella sp. 11B5
TTGCAATGATTCTCTATTCAGTAAGCGAGATGAACTAAACACTCATTGTCTACATTCTCTGATCTGTTAATTATTGTACAACTCCGTTTAGTCAATCGTATCATTACTGTGCTTGTATTAAGGCCATATTAGCAATATTAACCATGTCTAAGATTAAGTTGTTACTAACAAGAATGAGATGCTTAAGCTGTTCTTATATAGGCCAAGAATAGGAGCTCCGTTTATTCAATGTTCAGCGCCTGCAATCAACATATTCTGTAGAGTTTATTCAAACCACTGATATATGGTGCGCGGTCATGAAACGTTGGTTTTTTTAAAGAACATGATGATTTGAATTGAATTAGGCACTTTGAATTTATACTGAGTGACTCAGTAATTAGCATCATTGTTGTTAATAGTGATGCACAGTTTCCTCATATTTGTCATCCTGAAACAAGCTTTTATGTATTCAATAGTATTGTCTGTTATTGAGCTTACGCTGACTATAGACAAATTTGCATCGTTCTATCTGCTAAAGCCGCTGTTTAGTGGATTGGAAAGCTTGAATGTAGGCAGCTAATACCATTTTGGAAGGGTTATTTAAACAAGCCTAGCCCATATTTTAATACTTGTATTCAAAGCTCATTGCTCATCTAAGCGTTAAACTAGTGCGCTCATAATAGAGACTGAATTTGTTTCAGATAAGCGGTATGCGACGTTACAAGTCACCAATACTTTTGTTCGTTTGTGCAGAGAGTCTACATATAGAACTGATGACAGACATATATCCTCATTAAATGTACTCTAAATCCTTTCATTGTAATGAGTATCTAAAATAATACTGATTATCCGTCGATTACAATTGGAATTTTGATCATAAAAAAAGCCTCCGAAGAGGCTTTTTATTACAAATAGATTTTATTTGTCTTCAAGAGCTTTTTGATTATATGTTGGTTTTTCATGCGTTTGTCCCATAGCTTCAGCAACTTCAGGTGGCATGTAATTTTCATCATGTTTCGCGAGTACTTCAGTGGCTTCTAGTTTTCCAGACTCAACCAGTACGCCTTGGGCAACGATACCTTGTCCTTCTCTAAATAAGTCCGGTAGTAAATCGTCATAGGTGACGAAAACGGTCCCCCCCGCTGAATCATGTACTGCAAACTCCACGTGTAGGCTATCTGGATCGCGTTTCATCGATCCTATTGTTACCATGCCACCGACTCTGATCCGTTGTCCAACTTCAGGCATTACACCTGTATCGTTTTTCCCGTGGGTAATTTCATATGGTGTATAGAATAAATTCAAGTTTGAATTTAGCGCGTACAATAGTAATGAAGCAACGGCTGCAACGCCCGCAATTAATGCAACGGCGAGGGTTAATCTCTTTTTACGTCTTGGATTCACGGTTATTACCTCTTGTTTCTTTCAGGCGTTGTTCACGCGTTATCTTTTTAGCAATTTCGATCAGAACTTTACGTTTTTGTCTAATGCTTAGGGTTATCAATGTTGCCAGACAGCCGAACGTTACACCATAGGATAGCCAAACGTAAAATGCGTAACCGCCCATATCAAGAAAATCTTTGAATGAATCAAATTGCATTATTTTGCCTCCTCTGCTGTAGCTAAATCTCTCACCCAAGGGCGCATACCATTGCGTGCAAGGATCTCTGTTCTATAACGAATCAAAGTAATCGCCCCAATCATCATACCAAAGCCAAAAATATTAATTAGCAGTGGGTATAACATATCAGTCGACATCGTTGATTTTTCAGTGATTTTAATGGTAGATGGCTGATGTAAACTACTCCACCAATCCACGGAGTATTTAATAATTGGTATATTAATTACACCGACAATCGCCAGAATCCCAGACGCCCTAGCGGCGAGGACTTTATCTTCAAATGATGCATACAGTGAGATCACACCAAGGTAAAGAAACAGCAATACCAATTCAGATGTCAAACGCGCATCCCATACCCACCAAGTTCCCCACATAGGTTTACCCCATGCAGCACCTGTTAATAAGGCAATAAAGGTAATTACGGCGCCAATAGGAGCAATTGCTGCAGCGGCCCAATCTGCCGATTTTATCTGCCAAACTAAGCCAATAAATGAAGCAATCGCCATACCCATATAAGCGGCCATTGACATAGACGCAGCAGGTACATGGATAAAGATGATTCGGTAACTGTCACCTTGTTGGTAATCTGTTGGGGCAAACAATAAACCCCATATACTGCCTGTTCCAACCAACAATATTGCCAGTGTACTAAACCAAGGCAACAATGTGCCTGACAATTTATATGCCCGTTCAGGGTCTGCGTAAGAATGTAACCATTTCCACATTAGTTTGTGCTCACACGTAAAGAGGCGCCAATTGCGAAAGGTGCCAAGATTAAAGAACCGACCAACATTGCAGCAAGAATCGCAAGTTGACCATCATAAGCCATGTTCAGTCCTGCAGCGTCAATCGCACTAGTGGCAAAAATAAGTACAGGTATATATAAAGGTAGAATAAGTAAACTTAACAGCACGCCTCCTTTTCGAAGTCCTACTGTTAGTGCAACACCTATTGCACCAAGTAACGACAATATCGGTGTACCTAATGCTAATGTTGACATTAATGCACCGTAACTGTTGTCTTCTAGATGCAACAGTACAGCCAGTAATGGTGCGACTAGAATTAATGGCACACCAGTAAGTATCCAATGTGCAAGTACTTTCGCCAAAACCATTAATGCTAACGGTTGTGGGCTCAGTAGCATTTGCTCTAAGCTACCATCGTTGTAATCTGCTTTAAATAAACGTTCCAATGACAACATCGATGCAAGTAAGGCCGCTACCCAGATAATGCCAGGTGCAACTCTAGTCAAAACTTGAGGTTCTGGTCCAATACCTAATGGGAAAAGAGTGACCACTAAAATAAAGAATAACAACGGGTTAAAAATATCACCTCGATGTCGAATAGCAATTCTCAAATCACGTTGCAAAAGCGTCATGAATGCTGTGGTGTAACTAATTCCTCGTTTCATTCAAATACCTTATACAAAGCGATAGTCGAGAGTGATTTT
>NZ_PJAP01000939.1:0-3044 GCF_002836795.1 Shewanella sp. 11B5
TATTTTTTGCTTAGCCACATCAACGGCTACAGATTCACAATCGTGTGCACCATCTGGGTAGGTAAATGTCATGCTCCAAACGGGTTTAGCCGACAGTGTTTTTTGGCCATTCAGTTGGCTTAAATCAGGCTCTTTGATCAGATGTAACTGATATTGCGATCGTTTCGCTTGGTTATCACCCACATCGGCGATCAATAAATACGATTCACCTTGGTAAACGAACGAGGCGATGTCTTCCCAATCGTTATTCTTAACGCCTGTAATGTTAACTGTCGCCAACTGATGACCTTGGGTATCAATGGCAAAAATCCTTGCGGTGTCGCCACTGTCGTTATGTACCCACAATATATTGTCGTTGAGCCTCGAAACCGCTAAACCACTGGCTTCGTCAATAGTCGAAGCAGTAATGCTACCCGCTTGGGTCATGCCTATCGGCATAGCACATGCACTGGTCGATAACGCCAATATCACATATATACACAGCTTTAACGGGGTGAACAGGGGCAGTATTTTGGGCATTAACACGGGTCCATTGAGGTATCAGTAACGAGCAAGCCAGTATTCTACCCAATTTGAAATAGAAAAGTGCCAATGTTTAAACTGAGGTTAATTTATTTATCCGTTACATAAGTTGAGTTTGTGTAGCGTTATCTTGTTATTAAACAAAAAAAGGCCACTTTCTTTGTTCCGAAGAAAGTGGCCATGCACATTTTTAGCGATTGAAATGATGAATAAAAACCGCTAAAAACAAGTACTCTTTTATAAGTGACTCTTGAACGCACTATTACACGTAACGATTAAACCTATTAATACTCATAGCTAAATTGCAAAGTGAACTCTGTGCCAGGGTCTTTAGCGTACACTTGCAGATCTTGCTGTTCGTATTCAGTGGTTTCACCTAAGATATTTTTCGCTTTTACTTTTACCGTAACGCTATCTGTCGGGAAGAAACTATAGGTAAAATCAAGGCTATGGAATGGCTTTTCAAATACATCGTCTAAACCACCACGGCCACCATAAGCAATACGTTCACCAAACACGTTATACACTAATGTGGCACTGTGATAACTGTCTGACGAGTCGTAACTTAACTGTAAGTTAGCCACCCATTGTGAATGTCCGGTCATGCGGCGCGTTTTATTGGTTGGGTCAATTTCGCCGTTAGCAGCGATATCGATTTCTGAGTCACCAAGGGTTAAGTTACCTGCAACAAAGAAGTCTTCCCAAATGCTGCCTTCGCTACCTAAAAACTCAAGCTCTTGTAAGAACTCGGTTTCAAGACCGTACACATAACCCGACTGCGCGTTATAAAACTTGAGCTGACGCCCTGCTTCTGAAATACGTTGAATCGGCTCAATCGGTGCATCTACATCTTTATAGAATGCGCCCATGCTGAAATTATTACCCGAATCAGAATAGTATTCCCAACGTAAATCTAAGTTAAGAATGTCTGAACTCTTTAACTCTGGGTTACCGAAGAAGTCAAAACCAGTAACCGGATCTTGGAATCGAACCGGTGATACCTCACGAAGATCTGGACGAACGATAGTTTTACTCGCTCCAAAACGCCATTGAGTAGTATCGGTTTGTTTCCAGGTTAATGACAACGATGGGAACCAACCGTCTTCTGCTATCACGTAGTCAGATAACTGATAACGACCACCTTCATCTGATATTTCACCATTGGGGTCGATAGGCAAAGTGACGCGACGAAAATCTTCATAACGAATACCAGCATAGACTCGCCACACATCATCAAAGTCGATGTCCATGCTCACAAATGCAGCGTCGTTTTTCTCGGCGGCAATGTAGTCTTCAGTGTCAGTTGATGCGTCTTTCAGCTCTAGCCCTAAGGTATTGTCGGTAATGTTTTTATCAGAGAAAATCTCATCAAAATCACCCGCTAAAATAGCGCCATTGGCATCGGTTGGACTTAAATCGACATCAAACCCTAAGCGAGTTGCATAGCTTTCGCGAGTACGCTCAAAGTATTCATAGCCGGTAGTCAGTTTAACCACGGCGCCGTCTAGATTAATTGGATACATAAAGTCCCAAGCATAGTTTTGGCTATCATCTTCTAGGCGACTGTAGACATACTTGGGTGCATCTTGAGTATTGAGGTTACGTGATAATAACTGGTTGCTGTCGTCTAAAATCACGTTGTAGGTATACGACACTTCATTTGGTGCATAACGCTCTGAGCGCGCATCGGAGAACTTCCAATTAAATTCAGCGTCATTCAAATATTCAATAAAATGATGACCTTTAATTTGGTTACTGATAAGCGAACGTTCTTCATAATCAATGGCGTAAACTTGCAGTGCATTTGGCTCACCCAAAGTATCGATGGTTTCTTCAATCCCCATAGACACATCATCTGAAGTGTCTTGCAGGTAAGTAGTGAAGGTTTCGATTTTATGGTTGTAGCCAATCTCTAAGCCTAAGTTAAGCATGCCAGACACTTGGACTATTGAGTCGGTACCAACGATGTCTTTCTGGTTTTCAACTTGTACTTGGCTGCTATCACCATCAAGCTCAACTTCACGTTTAGTGTAGTTTTCAGCTTGCTTCTTGTAAGACACGGCTGACAATGCACCAAAGATAATATCGTCGGTAATGTCCCAACGATCACCAATGGCGATATCGCCGCGCATTGCAGGGTCTGTACTTTGGCTGTGTACCGTCATATCGCGGTACATGTCTAGTGCTAGTTCGCGGTTAACTTTTTGTGCTGCTGGGTAATTTATAGCGCCATTAGAGTTGCTGACGATATCAATTGGGCTAATTCCACCATATTGATTAATGGTGTTATTAATGTTGCTTGGCATGCTGCGAGTGCCATCGTCTTGGCCAGTCCAATCATCGCCACCACCGTTGTAGGTGTAGCTGTCATTTGAGTCATTGGTGTTATAACGACCGCCTACTGACGCTTTAAAGAAGAAGTCGGCCGGAATTGATTTAGTGCGAATATCAACATGCCCGCCACCAAATGCGGCAGGTGAATTAGCTGAGGCAGACTTTTGCACCGATAATGATTCAATGAT
>NZ_PJAP01000940.1:0-3035 GCF_002836795.1 Shewanella sp. 11B5
TGCTTGGCTGGCAATGTTCGGTCTTCTTGTCTCAATGAAATCTTATGGCATCGTCTTTGACGAGGCGCAAACAAATGTTATTAAAGATAAAATGCAGCATAGCATATCTGTTTCTAATGTTGGTTTGGTTGAAGAAGGCAGTATTCATAATATCAATAAAGTTTATTCTGCTGGCAGGATAGCAGTTGGAACAGAATCTAAATATATTCATAACTTCTTGGCAAATAATGATAACACTATTAGCTATTATGGTAAGCAAGCTCTGGTTACTGATGACAATTACTATGGTATTAATATTACGTTGAGCCCGGATGGTACATTTTTGTATGTAAAATCTGCAATTGACTCATCTTATCAATTGACAGTGATGAAGTTTGATGTCGATACAAAATATTGGGTTGAGCAGTTTAGCTATAGCGCGATAAATGGAAAAAATATTACAAATAATGATGTTATTGAAATATCGGAAAGTGGTAATTATCTATTTATCAGAAACCAATATGAACGTTATGTTTCGATAACAAAACGAGACACTGCAACTGGCAAACTTGTTGCAGTAAAATTACTAGGTGACAGCGATAATATTCCATCACAGATAGATGATATTGAATTTGATGATAGTAATAATATTTTATTATTGTCTGGTGACGGTCGAGATTATAATTCGACAGATCCTCTCGTTGCTTATCAATTAAATCCTATTGACAATACAGTTGCGGAAATTTCTCGAATTTCAAGGAATAGCAGTTATCAATCTATTTCAAATATATTGTATGACCAATCTACAGGTAATATATTTACTTCAGACAATAATGAAATCACGGTATATCGTCTCGATGTGGCAGGAAAGACATTGACACTCAAGTATAACGCTAATTCATACAGTGCTTTCAATACAAATTCATATATTTCTTCAACATCACTTTCTCTTGTTGGCAGTAAATTGTTAGTTCAAAGGACTAGTAATACAGGCAAGCTTTATAACTTCAACGATGGTGTATCACCCTCTTTTACGTTGGATAAAACGGTGGCAACAAATGTGTTACTTAGTTCTCTTAGTCGAGGAGATAAACTTGGCTGGAGACTAAACGATCAGAAAGTTGAGCTCTACGCATCTTCAGATAATTTTTATGATTACAGCAAAGTAAGTAGCATAAAAGATGGCCAGCAAAATTTACCTCACTTGGCTAATGGCTCCAGCCGTAATGTGTTTATCGAGTCATTGGGAATTATAGTTGTTATTGATGCAGATGGTATTACGTCAATTAGTGCTGATTCAGCGGCAAAGACATCGTTATTTTCTTCAAATTGGACCCAGTTTGGTATTGGGCAGAATGTTACACCTGATATTCAGAGCCTATCTGTTCATGGTGATGAGATATTCATCGCGGGACGTAACTTTTCCGAGAACAACTATTGGGAAAATGATAAGTATATAGCATTGAAAGTTGCTGCCGATGGAACTGTTTCAGGTGGACTTAAGCCTCTTGTATCATCAGGTAATCCATTATATTACACAGATAATGCCGTGTTTAACAAAGCTAATAACTTAGCGATATTTAGTAACGAAGATAACAATTATATCTTCGTTAGTATGGATGCGGATAATAATGCTACCTTGATTGATGTGCTTGATACATCTCTTTTAGGGAATAGCTATTATCGTCAAGTGGGCTTTGTTGGTGGCAAGCCGTATGTGTGGGACAGAAGTGCATCGAAACTTTACTGGATCGACGTAGATCTGGCTAATAAAGATGTTGATGTAGAAGAAGTCATTGACCTTTCTGGTTCGGTTTCTACTGAGTCATCCGTACTGGTAAATGAGGGCAACATCTATTTCGTTAGTCGTGACGCGATTAGCAGTTATAAGGTCAATACTGATTTCAGCTTGTCATTTATGTCGGTTTCTTTTATTTCAGGCATTAATAACCATAATTTAGTATTCGTCTCACAGGACTACGTGGTAAGTACCAATTATTATGATCTGTATACATATGCCGTTGATAGGGAGAGCGGCAGTTGGAAGTTACTTGCAACCACTCCAGCCAGCGATTATGGAATATCATATTTTCAGAACTATAACGTATTTTATGCCGATGGCTTGAAACAGAGAGCTATTTTTGGTGCACAAACGAGCGACTCAGCCGTTGGATTTATGATTGCAGACTTCTCCTCCAGTCCAGTATTGAAGGCCGCTATAATGCCTGTATTGGCAAACGAGGGAGAAAAGATTGAGCTGAATATCGCCGATTTTGTTTTTGACGCTGATAGCGATGATGTCCTTACTTATAGCCCTAATAGTCTTCCCGCTGATGCAATGTTGAGTGAAACGGGCCTGCTTACCTTTGAAACCAAAAATAGTGACTCAGGTGATTTAAATATCTTGGTGACCGACAGCAGAGATATGACATTGACAATATTAGTGCCTTTCTATGCTAACACTGCGCCTCTTATTGGTACTATCGATAAGTACTGGGTTAATCCTGGCGAAAATATTGCTTTGGATCTCGCTGGTTCAGTTATCGATCCTGAAGGGCAGAGCTTCACTTTTGCTAAGGATGATGGCTCCGAACTTGAGGTTAACCCCCATGGTTTGGTTCATGGGAAATTGATCACAGCCGGCGAACACAGGGTGTTAGCGACAGTGACCGATAGTCTAGGGGCTAAGGCATCTTTGTCTGCAATAGTTCAAGTCAATTCGGCACCTAAGTCCACCAGCTTGAGCCCTCTTTCTATCAAGACCGCTGAAGCAGTTATTGTAGATGTTGCGAGTTCATTTACTGATGCTGATGGCCATATTATGAGTTTCACTGCTGAAGGGTTACCTGTTGGGATTAGTATCAGTTCGGAAGGCAATGTAACAGGAAGTAGTGCTACAAGCGGTAAGATGACCGCTGTGGTGACAGCGACAGATTCAATGGGGCTAAGCAGTAATGCGATACTTGTCATTAATGTAACTGATGGGGATTCGGGTGGCGGTAGTTTGGGGTATATTGCGTTATTACTTTTACCTTTAGCACTACGTCGGAAATTTT
>NZ_PJAP01000941.1:0-3020 GCF_002836795.1 Shewanella sp. 11B5
TACTCACCTTAACGATACTCACGCTGAAGTGGCAATAGAGACTCATCGTTTACTTGAACCTGGTACTATTTTGGCCGCCTTTAAGCCTAGCGTATCGCTTAGTATCATTACTTTATTAGATAAACCTTACTACTTATTAACCCATGAAAAGGGTTTATACAATAATCTTAACAATGACTACAGCTTGGTTGATGCTTATGACGGTAACCAAGTAATAATTGATACCACAATGGCACAACAGTTGGCCAAAGCATCTTATTCTGGAGAGGCTACAATAAGTTCAACTCTCTTACTCACTCCGCCGTTAGACGACTTTCCTAAACAGCACAATGACACTTGGCAGATAAACTTTGCTGATAACATTGGCACCAGCGTTTATATTGAAGCGCAGTCGGGTCGACTTGTCGGCCACAGTGATGAACATACACGTTTAGCCGATATATTTTTTATGCTGCACTTTATGGATTACACCAGTGAAGGCAGTTTTAATAACATCCCTATCATGATTTTTGCATTTATCACTTTATGGTTAACTTTTAGTGGGTTAATTTGGGTGATTGATATGCTCAAGCGCAACAGGTATCGACCCAAATTAAAACGTAGATAATGGCGATTTTAACGTAAGTCGCCCCTAAATTAATGAAATGGAATGTGTATCACACGAAAATGATCATAAAAACGTTATTATTATCCTCTGATTAATGAATATAATCTGTTATTACTTGAAAGATGTTTACTGAAGTAAAGGTCTGTTAAGCTAGCCCCTAATAAACGACTTGGTTAAAGCTAAATGAGAGCAAAGCAGTCAAACTATTGGATCATCGCCATCACTTTGTTCGCACTTGTCGGACAGGGGTTGTTGACTAATGACAGTTTGATGGTGCCGATGGCCCATGCAGAAATGGCTCAAACAATGTCAGCTCAAACCGATAAAACAACCAACACCACATCAGCCATGTCACACAAGGCAATGAAGAACTGCCACGATGATATGCAAAATGCCGTCAATGATGTGGACGAACCTATTGCCACAAAGTTACCGCAAAATAGCTGTTGTAATGGGTCCGGATTTTGCAGCTTGGATTGTAACCACTGTTTAACTATTTCGTTTACCGCCAACCTAATTGATATTCCATTGGCCACGACCAGTATTCCCGTTTACTCTGCACCGCTTACGATGGTTGTTAACCATGTGTCAATCGCTTTCCCTCCCGCGTTCCGCCCTCCTATCGCTTAATTCAATTGATCATTCTTGTGCGTTGAGCACATTCAATATTATTGTTTTTTAGCGTTTATCATCATGCCGGTTGTCAGTATTGTCATGATGAATATCGAGGTTATTATGAAAAAATTCCCATTTTTTAATGTGCTATTAAGTGCATTCGTTGGGGTCATCATCCCCGCAGCTCTCACATCAACTGTTGCTTATGGTGCAGAGCACGATCATGCCCAGCATCAGTCGCAAGCCAGTAAAACCTATACCTGCCCGATGCATCCTGAAGTGATCAGCGATAAAGAGGGGCGCTGTCCCATCTGTAATATGTTTCTCGTTGTCAAAGATGATCAACAAGAGTCCAGCGCAGGCGACACTCAACATCCGATGGCTAACATGCATGGTGCTATTCCAAAAGAACCAAGCCTAGCAGACAAGTTTAACTGATCATTCTTGTGTGTTGAGCACATTCAACATTATTGTTTTTAGCGTTTATCATCATGGCAATCTTCAGTATTGCCATGATGAATATCGAGGTTGTTATGAAGAAATTCCCACTTTCTAGTGTGCTATTAGGCGCGTTTGTTGGGGTAATGATCCCCGCGGCTTTCACATCACCTGTCGCTTATGGCGCAGAGCACGATCATGCCCAGCATCAGTCGCAAGCCAGTAAAACTTATACTTGCCCGATGCACCCTGAAGTGATCAGTGATAAAGAGGGAACCTGCCCCATCTGTAATATGTTTCTCGTCGTCAAAGAAGAGGAAGAAGAGTCCACCATTGACGACACTCAAGATCCAATGGCAAATATGCAAAGTGCGACTCCAGTAAAACAAAGCCAAGCAGATAAGGTATTTAGTCAACCTAAACCCACATTAGTGCCGGCAGCAAATCAGAGCGACAGCACCAACGTAAAATATGTTTGTCCAATGCATCCACATGTGGTGTCCGATGCTCCGGGAACCTGCCCTATTTGCGGGATGAACCTAGAGAAAGTCACCGTTACCGATGCAAGCCAAGAAATTGTTGTCGGTGTTTCTGGCGGGATGCAACAAGCTTTGGGTATGCGAAGCCATGTAGTTGAAAAAACCAGTTTGTCGCGCCAAGTGAATACCATAGGCACGGTGCAATATAATGAAAATGCGATTGGCCATGTGCATACACGCGCAACCGGATGGATAGAAACGCTCACGGTACATAACGTGGGACAACAGATAAAAAAAGGCCAACTTTTATATGAGCTTTATTCACCCGAGCTCGTCAATGCCCAAGACGACTATTCCCAAGCTCAAGACTACCTTTTGCAAGATAAAAAACGAGGTAGCAGTTTATTACTTAAAGCACGTAAACGCTTAGAGCTGCTTGGCGTCGATACCTCGATAATTAATCGTTTAGAAAAAACCGGTGAAACCATTTTTAAAGTGCCTTTTTATGCCCCACAAGATGGCTTTATCAGTAAGCTAACCGTGCGTCATGGCATGTATATTCAGCCTGGAGATACCTTGTTTGAAATCGTTAATTTAGACAGTGTATGGGTCATTGCTGATGTATTTGAAAATGAACAAAGCTGGCTACAACAAGGCCGTAAAGTCAGTGTTAGCGCTGCAGCACAAGGGCTGTTTGATATTGACTCGACAATTGACTATATCTACCCAGAATTAGACCCTGTCACCCGAGCGATGCGAGTGCGGATCAAGCTTAACAATCATAACGATAAACTCAGACCTGGCAGTTTAGTTGATGTGACCTTATTTGGCCTGCCAAAAGATAATGTGCTCACTGTACCAACTGAAGCACTGATCCTTAC
>NZ_PJAP01000942.1:0-3015 GCF_002836795.1 Shewanella sp. 11B5
AGATGTGCAGCGAATTACTTCAGCCTGTGATTTACCTTTGCTGGTGGATATTGATACGGGTTGGGGCGGGGCATTTAACATTGCCAAGACCATTCGTGACATGGAAAAGGCCGGTGCTGCAGCGGTCCACATGGAAGACCAAGTGGCGCAAAAGCGTTGTGGTCATCGACCAAATAAAGAAATTGTCCCAGTAGAAGAAATGGTAGACCGTATTAAAGCGGCGGTTGATGCCCGTACCGACCCAGATTTTTTCATTATGGCGCGCACAGACTCGTTTGCTCAAGAAGGGTTAGAAGCCGCTATCGAGCGTGCTAAAGCGTACGTGGCAGCGGGTGCTGACGGTATTTTTGCTGAAGCAATTAAAACAGAAGAGCATTACCGCGCCTTTGCTGAAGCATTAGATGTGCCTATTTTGGCTAACATTACTGAGTTTGGCCAAACTGAATTATGGAATAAGCAACAATTAGGCGAGTGGGGCGCGGCAATGGTGTTGTACCCATTGAGTGCATTCCGTGCAATGAACAAAGCGGCTGAAAATGTTTACAGTGCTATTTTAACTGATGGCGACCAAAAAGCAGTGGTAGATACCATGCAAACTCGTATGGATTTATACGACTATTTGGGTTATCACGATTATGAACAAAAATTAGACAGCTTATTTGCCGAAGGCAAAAATAAATAACGGCCTCAGTACGACAGCAAGACTCGATTACAACTAAAATAACAATACCCTACAATCACGATTTAGCATGGCTAAATCGTGAAAAGCATAAGAAGGAAGATATCATGGTAGACAAGAAATTATCAGGCGCAGGATTACGCGGTCAGAGTGCTGGCGAAACAAAATTATGTACAGTCGGTAAATCAGGTTCGGGCCTAACGTACTGCGGTTACGATGTCTCTGATTTAGCCGATAACGCTACCTTTGAAGAAGTCGCTTATTTATTATTTAACGGCGAGTTACCAAACCAGGCTCAGCTAACTGCATATAAAGCAGAATTGAAAGCGCAGCGTGATTTACCTGATGCACTAAAAGCGGTATTAAAATTAATTCCTGCTGATGCTCATCCAATGGATGTTATGCGTACTGGTTGCTCGTTTTTAGGTAACCTTGAGCCAGAAGTCGATTTTACTCAGCAACACAAAGCGTCGAACCGCTTATTAGCCGCATTTCCGGCCATCATGTGTTTTTGGTACCGTTACACTCATGACGGTGTGGAAATTGATTGCACCACAGATGAAGATTCTCTGGGTGGACATTTTCTTAAACTGCTTCGCGGTGAAACACCGTCAGCGCAACATCGCCGTGTAATGGATGTGTCGTTAATTTTGTATGCAGAGCATGAGTTCAACGCATCAACCTTTACCGCGCGTGTATGTGCTTCAACATTATCGGATATGTATTCTTGTGTTACTGGTGCGATTGGTTCATTACGTGGCCCGCTGCACGGTGGTGCTAATGAAGCGGCGATGGACATGATCCAAAAGTTCAGCTCGCCAGCCGATGCTAAAGTACAAATGGCATTGATGTTAGAACGCAAAGAAAAAATCATGGGCTTTGGTCATGCTATTTATAGCGAGTCTGATCCACGTAATGTGATTATTAAGAAGTGGTCTGAAAAGCTGGCTCACGAAAACGGTGATACCTCGCTATATGACATTTCTGTCGCGTGTGAAGAGTTTATGTGGGACACCAAAAAGTTATTCTGTAACGCAGACTTCTTCCATGCCTCTGCTTATCATTTTATGGGTATTCCAACTAAGTTATTTACGCCAATTTTTGTCTGTTCACGTTTAACCGGTTGGGCGGCACATGTAATGGAGCAGCGATCGAACAACCGCATTATTCGTCCAAGTGCAGATTATGTGGGCAGTGAGCCTCGTAAAGTGGCGCTTATTAGCCAACGTTAATCAGCATGCCGAGTCTTATTATGATGACTCGGCTTTTTTCGATATAGATTAGCGCTTATTCCTTTCATGTTTATTGTGGATGAAGTTATGAATACTCAATACCGTAAAGCCTTACCTGGCACCCAATTAGATTATTTTGACACCCAAGAGGCTGTTGATGCGATTGAGCCTGGTGCCTATGCCAAACTACCTTATTGTTCTCGTGTGTTTGCCGAGAACCTAGTTCGTCGTTGTTCGCCTCACATGCTTACTGATTCGCTAAAGCAGCTGATTGAGCGCAAAAGTGACCTCGATTTTCCGTGGTATCCGGCCCGCGTGGTTTGTCATGATATTTTAGGTCAAACTGCATTAGTCGACTTAGCAGGCCTGCGTGATGCGATTGCTGAAAAAGGTGGCGACCCCTCAAAAGTGAACCCAGTAGTACCGACTCAATTGATTGTCGATCACTCGCTGGCTGTAGAGCATGCTGGTTTTGAAAAAGACGCGTTTGAGAGAAACCGCGCCATTGAAGACCGCCGCAATGAAGACCGTTTCCATTTCATCAATTGGACCAAAACGGCATTTAAAAACGTTGATGTTATCCAACCGGGTAACGGCATCATGCATCAAATTAACTTAGAGCGTATGTCGCCTGTAGTACATTCGCTAAATGGTGTCGCGTTTCCTGACACATTGGTAGGTACCGACAGCCATACACCTCATGTAGATGCATTAGGTGTTATTGCCATTGGTGTGGGCGGCTTAGAAGCTGAAAGCGTCATGCTCGGCCGTGCATCTTATATGCGTTTACCAGAAATTGTCGGTGTTGAAGTAACGGGTAAACCGCAACCTGGTATTACCGCTACCGATATAGTGCTGGCGTTAACGGAATACTTACGTGCGCAAAAAGTGGTGTCATCGTATCTTGAGTTTTATGGCGAAGGTACCACCCATTTAACCCTTGGCGATCGCGCTACTATTACTAATATGACGCCTGAATACGGCGCTACCGCGGCGATGTTTTATATCGATAGACAAACTATCGATTATCTAACGTTAACTGGCCGTGACGACGCGCAAGTTAAACTAGTTGAAACCTATGCCAAGCAAGCGGGTTTATGGGCT
>NZ_PJAP01000943.1:0-3000 GCF_002836795.1 Shewanella sp. 11B5
TCGAAAAAGCCTGCGAACGTGCCGAGAAAGAAGGTATTTCATGCGAAATTATCGACTTACGCACAATCGCGCCATGGGATGTTGAAACTATCGCAAAATCAGTGACCAAAACGGGTCGTTTACTGATTAACCATGAAGCGCCATTAACCGGCGGTTTTGCTGGTGAAATCGCGGCAACGATTCAGCAAGAATGTTTCTTATCGCTTGAATCACCGATCAGTCGTGTGTGCGGCTTAGATACGCCTTATCCATTAGTGCATGAAAAAGAATACATGCCAGATGAATTAAAGACCTTCGAAGCCATCAAGGCCACTGTGTCGTTTTAGGAGTAAGATATGATTAAAGATTTTATTTTACCCGACATCGGCGAAGGTGTGGTGGAATGTGAATTAGTTGATTGGTTAGTTAGCGAAGGTGACATCGTCACTGAAGATCAACCGATTGCTGATGTAATGACAGACAAAGCCTTAGTGCAAATTCCGGCGCCCCATGCTGGAAAAATTACCAAGCTTTACTACGCCAAAGGTGAAATCGCCATTGTTCATCAACCATTGTACGCAGTTGAAATGGATGGTGATGACAACGATAGCGTCATTGAAGCCCCTGTTGCTGCCATGACACCGGTTAACGATTCAGCTAACAGTAATGCTGTTACGGCCACAACCAGCAGTCAGTCAAACATTGAAGAGTTCTTATTGCCTGATATCGGTGAAGGGATTGTTGAATGTGAATTGGTTGATTGGTTAGTCGAAGAAGGCGATATCGTCGTTGAAGATCAACCCATCGCTGATGTGATGACCGATAAAGCGTTAGTGCAAATCCCGGCCATGAAAGCCGGTAAAATTGTAAAACTCCATTATCGTAAAGGTCAGCTTGCTAAAGTGCACTCACCTTTATTCGCCATTGAAGTGGAAGCTGAAGTTAATGCTCCGTCAGCTCCAGTTGAAGTAGTTGAACAAGCACAAGCAGCTGCGCCACAAGTTAACCTTGAACCTGTTGCACAAGGCAAAGCCTTAGCTAGCCCAGCCGTTCGCCGAATGGCGCGAGTACTGGACATTAATATCGCTATGGTTGTGGGCACAGGCAAAAATGGTCGAGTTTACAAAGAAGATATTGAACGTCATCAGCAAGGTGGTAATGCCACTCAAGCTGCAGCAAGTACAACGGCAGTGTCATCAACGAGTCAAGTAAGTGCTCAAGCTGTCAGTTCTGTGAATAGCGACACAGTGACTAATGTAACGGCAAGTGACCGAGTTGAACCCATAAAGGGCGTCAAAGCCATTATGGCGAAAATGATGGTTGAGTCAGTATCGACTATCCCTCATTTTACTTACTGTGAAGAGTTTGACCTTACCGAACTCGTAGCCTTACGTGAAAGCATGAAGCAACGTTATTCAACTGACGAAGTGAAGCTCACCATGATGCCATTCTTTATGAAGGCCATGTCATTAGCGATCACTGAATTTCCGATATTGAATAGTCAAGTTAATGCAGATTGCACCGAACTCACTTACAAGTCTCGTCATAACATTGGTATGGCTGTTGATTCAAAAGTGGGCTTATTAGTGCCCAATATCAAAGATGTGCAAAGTAAGTCTATTTTAGATATTGCCGCCGACATAACTCGCTTAACGACTGCTGCGCGCAGTGGCCGCGTGTCGCCAGCAGATTTAAAAGACGGAACTATCTCAATCTCCAATATTGGTGCATTGGGCGGCACGGTGGCAACACCGATTATTAACAAACCTGAAGTGGCCATTGTTGCGTTAGGCAAGTTACAAATATTGCCGCGCTTTAATGCTAAAGGCGAAGTTGAAGCACGTAAGATTATGCAAGTAAGCTGGTCTGGCGATCATCGCGTCATTGACGGTGGCACCATTGCACGCTTCTGTAATCTATGGAAACACTACCTAGAGCAACCGCAAGAAATGCTATTAGCTATGCGTTAACAGTGTTTAATCTATCTTATCCAAAAGGACGCTAAAGCGTCCTTTTGTTTTTAGCCTCTTTTTCGTATAATACTCGGATATTGTCACTAGATTGGAACATGTATGAGTCTGTCGGCACCTAGAATTGAAATGATTGAATATCCGTTTCCGCCAAAACCTGCCGTGTTGTCTGACGTTGAGAAAGCACAATATAAAGCACGTATTAAACAGCTATTGATTGATCAAAACGCGGTACTTGTTGCCCATTATTATACTGATCCTGAAATCCAAGCGTTAGCTGAAGAGACGGGCGGTTGCGTGTCTGATTCTCTGGAAATGGCACGCTTTGGTCGCGATCACCCCGCAAAGACATTAATTGTTGCTGGGGTTAAGTTTATGGGCGAAACCGCTAAAATATTAAGCCCAGAAAAAACCATTTTAATGCCAACCCTAGAAGCAACCTGCTCATTAGATTTAGGTTGTCCAATTGAGCAGTTCAATGAATTTTGCGATGCGCATCCAGATCATACTGTCGTGGTATATGCCAATACCTCAGCAGCAGTAAAAGCCCGCGCAGATTGGGTTGTCACCTCCAGTATTGCGTTAGAAATTGTTGAGCATCTCGATAGCCAGGATAAAAAAATTATCTGGGCACCCGATCGTCACTTAGGCGCTTACATCAATAAGCAGACTGGTGCTGACATGTTGTTATGGCAAGGCGACTGTATTGTGCATGACGAGTTTCAAGCCAAAGCATTACGAGAGCTTAAAAAACAGCACCCTACAGCAGCCATTTTGGTTCACCCAGAATCACCCGCGAGTGTGGTAGAGCTTGCTGACGCTGTCGGTTCTACCAGTCAGTTAATTAAAGCCGCGCAAACCATGCCGAACGATACCTTTATCGTTGCAACAGATCGCGGTATTTTTTATAAAATGCAACAAGCAGCGCCAGGTAAAACCTTGCTCGAAGCCCCAACTGGCGGCAACGGTGCAACCTGTAAAAGTTGTGCCCATTGCCCGTGGATGGCCATGAACGGTTTGCAAGCTATCGAAGCTTCATTAGTCGATAGCG
>NZ_PJAP01000944.1:0-2998 GCF_002836795.1 Shewanella sp. 11B5
GTAGGCCATAATCTAATAGCCCGTGCAGGGTGGAACCTTGCGATCTTAAGCGTTAGTGGCCACAGGCCATAAAAAATTAACCCTATTATTCAATTGGAAGCGCAGCATCTCCGCCCCAAACTGCCCAAGAGCCATCATATAAAGCCGCTTGATGGTGCCCTGCTACATACGAAGCCAGAATCAAAATACAGGCGGTAATTCCTGAACCGCAGCTAAACACCCGTTGAGCATTATTACTGGTATCTAAGCTAGCAAAAATTGTATGCAATTCACGGATAGATTTCATTTTAAAACCGTTTAATACTTGTGCAAAAGGCAAGTTGAGTGAACCAGGAATATGACCGCCGCGCATGCCAACACGAGGTTCAGGGGTAGTGCCATTAAACCGCCCAGCTGCTCGCGCATCAATAATATCAACTTTGGCATGGCCAAGATGGGTTAACACAAACTCTGTGTCGCACACCTTGTATTGCTGCAGGCGGCCTTTGATATCACCTGAGTCTGTTGCTGTCGCAAATTGACGTACTGTGTCTCGCCCTTCACTGCGCCACTGTGGTAAACCGCCATCGAGTACAAATACTTTATCAAACCCCATTGCTTTAAAGGTCCACCACGCACGCGGTGCAGAATAAATGCCTTGGTCATCGTAAATAACTACGGTGCTCTTATGGCTTACGCCTAATGATTTAGCTGCAACAGTAAATTGTTCTTCCGTGGCCATAGCGTGAGTTTGTGGAGATTGATGATTGAAGAAAAGTTTATCTATTTGACACGATAATGCACCAGGAATAACGTAAAGCTCATCATAAACAAGTGGTTCTTTTCCCAGCACAATTTCTATGCTGGCATCTAGTAATACAAGATCTGGGTCTTCTAAGTGTTGCGCTAACCAATCGGTGGTCACTAAAGGAAAATTCACATTAAACCTCTCTTACAATTGATGGCAAATATTGATGGAAAATATTGATGCTAACTCACACTAGGACTCTCATGATGATTGTCTATATAGTGCTGAGTTAAACCACTTAAATAACTGAATAAAATAATACCAACAGCATCGGCAACTAAATCGATGATGTCTAATGTTCTTGATGGGATAAAACCCTGACTGATTTCTTCACTCAGGACGAATATCGACACTAACACAGTGCCGTAATAAAGCGGAAGACGCCCGATACAAAAATGACGACTCTGCAGCGCTAAATTGGCCACAAAAGTTAATAACCCGAATAACAACATGTGACAAATCTTGTCACCATAGGGAACATGTTTTATTACGTCGAAAAACACACTTTGACTGCCAGTATTGGCGAGGTAAATAATCCACAAAATAAAACCAAAAAAGCCACCAGCAGCAATAATAGCTAAACGAGAGAAGGTCTTATGGGTCATCTGTATTCATCCGTGTATGACATGTTGAGGTAAATAATGCCTTTGAGTCTACAACGAATAGTTAGCATTTTAGCGTTAATTTTGCTTAACCTCCGCTCGAATTAAGGCGTCAAAAATATAGATGCACTTGTTAATCAAAATAGGAGTCATTGCTATGAGTTATCCAGCGCTAATATGACCAATAAAAAAGCCCTTTATTGCTAAAGGGCTTGCTATTAATCTACCTTAAAATGCCTGTTATAGGGCTATCCAAGTTGCTTTGATTTCGGTGTACTTATCAAACGCATGTAATGATTTATCTCGGCCATTACCAGACTGTTTATAACCACCAAACGGAGCAGTCATATCGCCGCCATCATAATGGTTAATCCACACCATACCGCTACGTAATGCTTTGGCTGTTTTGTGAGCTTTACTTAAGTTTGATGTCCACACACCTGCCGCTAAACCATACATAGTGTCGTTGGCTATCTTGACGGCTTGTTCCATACCATCAAACTCGATAACCGATAACACAGGGCCAAAAATTTCTTCGCTGGCAATGGTCATGTCATTTCTAACATTGCTAAAAATGGTAGGTTGTACATACATGCCGCCAGTTTCTGCCATCACTTGTTTACCACCATCAACCAAGGTAGCACCTTGCTCACTACCGGCTTTAATGTAATTAAGCACGTTAGTCAGTTGCTGCTGATCAACCATTGCACCGCAGGTTGTTTTAGGATCAAGCGGATGCCCTGGTTGCCATCCTTGCATTTCTTCAACAATAAGCTTGATTAACTCATCTTTAACACCTGACTCAACCAATAAACGAGAACCCGCAGTGCACACTTCGCCTTGGTTAAAAGCAATGGCTACTGCGGCGGCTTCTGCAGCTGCTTTTAAATCTGGTGCGTCATTAAACACAATATTAGGGCTCTTACCGCCCGCTTCTAACCACACGCGCTTCATGTTCGACTCGCCTGCGTAAATCATTAACTGCTTAGCAATTTTAGTTGAACCAGTGAATACTAAAGTATCGACATCCATGTGCAGTGCCAACGCTTTACCAACTGTATGACCAAAACCAGGTAATACGTTGAGTACCCCTGCAGGAATACCCGCTTCAATCGCTAATTGCGCCATGCGAATAGCCGTAAGTGGTGATTTTTCAGATGGCTTTAAAATCACACTATTACCCGTGGCGAGTGAAGGCCCAAGCTTCCAACATGCCATAATCATTGGGAAATTCCATGGCACAATGGCTGCAACCACACCTACGGGTTCACGGGTGATCATGCCTATTTCATTATGAGCAGTAGGAGCAATTTCATCATAAATTTTATCTATCGCTTCACCATACCAACGTATAGCACGGGCAGCGCCGACCACATCAACGCCTTTGGAGTGTTGAATTGGTTTACCCATATCTAGGGTTTCAAGTAATGCCAATTCATCGGCATTTTCTTCGAGTAAATCAGCAAACTTGATCATTACTTGCTTGCGCTTTACTGGCGGTAACATTGACCAAGTACCCGCTTCAAACACTTCACGCGCATTCGCGACAGCAAGGTTAGCATCGGCTAAATCACAGCTAGCCACTTTAGCCAATACTTGGCCATCAATA
>NZ_PJAP01000945.1:0-2998 GCF_002836795.1 Shewanella sp. 11B5
TCAATGTTTATTTATCGCGTTAAAAGGCGAGCGTTTTGATGGCCATGACTTTGTTGATACTGCGATTAAAAATGGTGCAGTAGCACTGTTGGTCGATCATATATTAGTCGATCATCCTTTTGCCGCCGATATTGCGCAAATTGTAGTTGCCGATACCCAAAAGGCCATGGGCAAGATGGGCGCGTTTGTGCGCCAAACAGTGGCGCCTATTTGCGTCGCGTTAACGGGGTCAAACGGCAAAACCAGCGTTAAAGAAATGCTGGCCACTATTTTATCTCAACATCACCAAGTGTTATTTACCGCAGGCAATTTTAACAACGAAATTGGTGTGCCGTTAACTTTGCTACGGTTAAGTGAAGGTGATGAATATGGGGTGTTTGAACTTGGCGCAAACCATCGTGGAGAGATCGATTACACCTCATCATTAGTGCTGCCTCAAGTCGCGTTAGTTAATAATGTTGGCAATGCTCATCTTGAAGGATTTGGGTCACTGGAAGGTGTTGCTCAGGCTAAATCTGAAATTTTTAATCATCTGACACCAGATGGCACCGCAATTATTAATGCTGACGATAAGTTTGCAGACTTTATGCTGCAACAGTCGCAGGGGCGCAAACATCTGCGTTTTAGCCGTGAAATGAATGTCGATGCAGATGTGACTGCAACAGACATAGTGGCAGATGCCAATGGTTGTTATCGGTTTACATTAACTTTTGATGGACAGCAAGAAGTGGTGCAATTGCCATTAGCGGGTCTGCATCAAGTGAGCAATGCT
The DNA here is from genome assembly GCF_002836795.1 of Shewanella sp. 11B5. Lineage (NCBI taxonomy): Bacteria > Pseudomonadati > Pseudomonadota > Gammaproteobacteria > Alteromonadales > Shewanellaceae > Shewanella > Shewanella sp. 11B5. The sequence goes on from NZ_PJAP01000945.1 coordinate 773, forward strand.
CTGGCTGCGGCATCTATGTGTATTGCCTTGGACATATCGCTTTACGACATCGCACAAGGCTTTGCATTGCTCAAACCTGTAAAGGGTCGTATGCAGCCCCATGATCTTGGCCGAGTGTTATTAATTGATGATAGTTATAACGCTAATCCAACGTCAGTAAGTGCTGCGATTAATTGGTTGCAACAACGTGATGGATATCGTTGTTTAGTGCTGGGAGATTTAGGCGAATTAGGCGACAATGCTGGCCCTTTGCACGCCAGCATTGGATTGCAGGTTAAACATGCAGCCATAGAGTCGCTATTTTGTTGCGGCCAATTGTCGGCAAATACCAGTGAAGCATTTGGCAGCGAACACTTTTGTGCTCAAGAGCCATTAATAGTGGTATTGCAAAAACAGTTAGCAAGTACCACAGGTAATATTACAGTTTTAGTTAAAGGTTCCCGCAGCGCCGCTATGGAGCGAGTTGTGGACAGTTTATTAGATGCCTATGGGCGTGGGGAGTTAGTGTAGATGCTGGTTTATCTAGCCGAGTATTTAACCCAATTTTATAGCGGGTTTAACGTTTTTTCATATGTAACGTTCCGGGCTATTTTAGGCTTGTTAACTGCATTGGTGTTTAGTTTGTGGTGGGGGCCGATTTTAATTAAGCACCTGCAAACGCTGCAAATTGGTCAAGTCGTTCGTGATGACGGTCCAGAATCGCATTTCAGTAAGCGTGGAACACCGACAATGGGCGGTATTCTTATCCTTGCGGGCATTTTTATTAGTGTTCTGCTTTGGGGCGACTTATCTAATCGTTATGTGCTTGTCACTTTATTTGTACTCGCAAGTTTTGGTGTCATTGGCTTTATTGATGATTATCGTAAAGTGGTAAAGAAAGATTCTAAAGGCCTAATTGCACGTTGGAAATATGCGTTGCAGTCAATTGCCGCTTTAGTTGTTGCTGTGTATTTGTATAGCTCATCAACCATGGTTGGCGAAACACAGTTAGTTGTGCCGTTTTTTAAAGATATCATGCCGCAACTGGGCTTTATGTTTATTTTATTAGCTTACTTCACCATTGTAGGTGCCAGTAATGCAGTGAACCTAACCGACGGCTTAGATGGCTTAGCGATTATGCCAACCGTGATGGTTGCGGCTGCGTTTGCACTCATCGCTTACTTATCTGGTCATGCTCAATTTGCCAGTTATTTGCACCTGCCTCATTTACCGTTAGCCGGTGAATTAGTGATTGTGTGTACGGCTATGGTCGGTGCAGGTTTAGGTTTTTTATGGTTTAACACCTATCCAGCACAAGTGTTTATGGGCGATGTAGGCTCATTAGCGTTGGGTGCCGCATTAGGTGTGATTGCTATCCTGGTTCGCCAAGAAATTTTATTGGTGATCATGGGCGGCGTGTTTGTTATGGAAACGGTATCGGTGATCTTGCAGGTGGGCTCGTATAAGTTACGTGGTCAGCGAATTTTCCGTATGGCGCCTATTCATCATCACTATGAGTTAAAAGGGTGGCCAGAGCCGCGCGTTATTGTGCGCTTTTGGATTATCTCGTTGTTTTTAGTGTTACTGGGTCTAGCGACTCTAAAATTACGCTAAGTAATTAATCAAGGTCAGTATTATGCAAACTCAATATACGCACATTGTTTTAGGCTTAGGGGCAACAGGGCTCTCGGTCGTGCGTTTTTTAGCAACTAAAGGCATTAAGCCTTTAGTGATGGACAGCCGTCGTCATCCGCCTGGTGCAGATACGCTGGCACAAGAGTTTGCCGATATTGAATTATTGGCCGGTGGGTTTGATTGCCGTTATTTAGTTCAAGCCAACCAAATTATCATCAGTCCTGGTGTTCCAATCGATACGCCTGAAGTACGCGCTGCGTTGGACATGGGAATTGAAGTGATTGGTGATGTTGAGTTATTTGCTCGAGAAATCGCAGACAAGAAACCTTGCGTTGTAGGTATAACTGGATCAAACGGTAAATCTACGGTAACGACATTAGTGTACGAAATGTTGTTAGCTGCCGGAAAGTCGGTGGCGATTGGCGGTAACATTGGTACACCAGCGCTGGATTTATTACCTCAAGATGCAGACTTTTACGTACTTGAGCTATCGAGTTTTCAACTTGAAACCACTCATTCATTAAATTGTATTGCGGCAACGTGTCTCAATGTTAGCGAAGACCATATGGATCGCTATAGTGACTTGAATACTTACCGTGAAGCCAAATTACG
>NZ_PJAP01000240.1:0-9433 GCF_002836795.1 Shewanella sp. 11B5
GGTGTTTTTTTTTGAAAACAATCCTACAAAATATAGACGTAAAAACGAATTTCTTATACAATCGCTAGAATTTGTCAAAATTTCGTAATTTATCGAAAATTGGTATTTTAGTGCAAAATAAAAACACATAATTTTAAGTGGCTTGGCTCTTTTCTGGAGGTCGCGTTGACACAGTCTGCCTTACTCGTACTCGAAGATGGATCAGTATTCTCTGGCACCGCAATTGGTGCTATCGGTATCTCTGTTGGTGAAGTGGTATTTAATACTTCAATGACAGGTTATCAAGAGATCCTTACAGATCCTTCATATTCACGCCAAATAGTAACATTAACCTATCCTCACATCGGTAACACAGGTACTAATGATGAAGACACAGAATCGGATTCGGTTCATGCATGTGGCTTAATTATTCGTGACTTACCGCTTATGGCGAGTAATTTCCGCAACCAACAATCATTAAGCGATTATTTAAAAGCGAATAATGTGGTTGGCATTGCTGATATTGATACCCGCAAACTAACTCGAATTTTGCGTGAAAAAGGCGCCCAAGCCGGTTGTATTATGGTTGGTGACCTAGATGAAGCGAAGGCTCTGGCAGCGGCGAAAGCGTTTCCAGGTCTAAAAGGCATGGATTTAGCCAAAGAAGTGACCACCGATAAAGCTTATACATGGCGTAACGGTAGTTGGAAATTAGTCGGTGGTTTACCGTCTGAAACACCAGCAGCGGAACTTAAATATAAAGTTGTCGCGTACGATTACGGTGTAAAACGTAATATTTTACGTATGTTGGTTGACCGTGGTTGTGATGTGACGGTAGTACCAGCACAAACATCTGCAGCAGACGTACTTGCCATGAAGCCTGATGGGGTCTTCCTGTCAAATGGTCCTGGCGACCCTGAACCATGTGATTATGCTATTACTGCAATCCAACAAATATTAAAGACTGATATTCCAGTATTTGGTATCTGTTTAGGTCACCAGTTACTTGCATTAGCCTCTGGTGCGAAAACCTTAAAAATGAAGTTTGGTCATCATGGTGCAAACCATCCAGTGAGCAATATTGAAAAAGGCAACGTGATGATCACCAGTCAAAACCACGGTTTTGCTGCAGATGAAACCACATTGCCAGCTAATATTAAGGTCACGCATAAGTCGTTATTTGATGGTTCATTACAAGGTATTCACCTAACTGATAAGCCAGCATTTAGCTTCCAAGGTCACCCTGAAGCGAGCCCTGGGCCAACCGATGCCGCACCGTTGTTCGATCATTTCATCGAGCTAATTGAACAATACCGTCAGCACGCCAAGTAGTTATCTGGGAGAAGACAGAAGCAATGCCAAAACGTACAGATATAAAAAGTATTCTTATCCTAGGTGCCGGTCCAATTGTTATTGGTCAGGCGTGTGAGTTTGATTATTCAGGTGCGCAAGCTTGTAAAGCACTTCGTGAAGAAGGCTATCGCGTTATTCTGGTTAACTCTAATCCAGCAACAATTATGACCGACCCTGAAATGGCCGATGCAACTTATATCGAGCCTATTCATTGGGAAGTGGTACGCAACATCATTGCCAAAGAGCGTCCAGATGCAATTCTACCGACGATGGGTGGGCAAACTGCACTGAACTGCGCGCTTCAGCTTGAAGCACAAGGCGTACTAAAAGAGTTTAATGTTGAAATGATTGGTGCGACAGCGGATGCGATTGATAAAGCTGAAGACCGTAGTCGTTTCGACAAAGCGATGAAATCCATTGGTTTAGACTGCCCACGTGCGGGTATTGCTCATAACATGGATGAAGCTTATGGCGTATTAGATATGGTGGGCTTCCCCTGTATCATTCGTCCGTCTTTCACTATGGGTGGCAGCGGCGGTGGTATTGCCTACAACAAAGAAGAGTTTGAAGAGATTTGTTCTCAAGGCTTAGACTTGTCGCCAACTAACGAATTATTGATTGATGAATCATTAATTGGTTGGAAAGAATATGAAATGGAAGTGGTTCGTGACCGCAACGATAACTGTATTATCGTATGTGCTATCGAAAACTTTGACCCAATGGGTGTTCACACCGGTGACTCAATTACCGTTGCGCCAGCGCAAACGCTAACTGACAAAGAATACCAATTAATGCGTAACGCTTCTTTAGCTGTATTACGTGAAATTGGTGTTGAAACAGGTGGTTCAAACGTACAGTTTGGTATTTGTCCTGATACTGGCCGTATGGTTATTATTGAGATGAATCCACGAGTATCGCGTTCATCTGCTTTAGCGTCTAAAGCGACCGGTTTCCCGATTGCTAAAATTGCGGCTAAATTGGCTGTAGGTTATACCTTAGATGAGCTAAGTAACGACATTACTGGCGGTAAAACACCAGCATCGTTCGAGCCTGCAATCGATTACGTTGTGACTAAAATCCCACGTTTTAACTTTGAAAAGTTTGCTGGAGCAAATGACCGCCTAACGACTCAAATGAAGTCTGTCGGTGAAGTTATGGCCATTGGGCGAACTTTCCAAGAGTCATTGCAAAAAGCGTTACGCGGCCTTGAAGTGGGACGTAACGGTTTTGACTCAGTTGTCGATTTACAATCTCCTGAAGCTATTCAACGTATTCGCCATGAACTAAAAGAGCCTGGTTGTGACCGTATTTGGTACATTGCAGATGCGTTCCGCGCTGGTTTAAGCCGTGATGATATCTTCACATTAACCAATATTGACCATTGGTTCTTGGTTCAAATCGAAGATTTGATTACACAAGAAGCAAAAGTTGCTGAACTTGGTATGTCAGGCCTAGAGAAAAACTACTTACGCCAATTAAAGCGTAAAGGTTTCTCTGATGCACGTTTAGCTGATGTGTTAGGTGTTAATGAAAGCGAAATTCGTAAATTACGTCAACGCCATGAAATTCACCCGGTTTATAAGCGTGTCGATACTTGTGCTGCTGAATTCTCAACTGATACAGCTTACATGTACTCAACGTATGAAGAAGAGTGTGAAGCTAACCCATCGAACCGTGACAAAATCATGATTCTGGGTGGCGGCCCTAACCGCATTGGCCAAGGTATTGAGTTCGATTATTGCTGTGTCCATGCTGCATTAGCATTACGTGAAGACGGTTATGAAACCATCATGGTTAACTGTAACCCTGAAACGGTATCAACCGACTACGATACATCTGACCGCTTATACTTCGAACCTGTAACGCTAGAAGACGTACTCGAAATCGTGCGTATCGAAAAACCAAAAGGCGTAATCGTTCAATACGGTGGTCAAACTCCGCTTAAACTCGCGCGAGAATTAGAAGCCGCAGGCGTACCGATTATTGGTACCAGCCCGGATGCGATTGACCGTGCAGAAGACCGCGAACGTTTCCAGCAAGCGATTCAACGTTTGAACATGAAGCAGCCAGAAAATGCGACAGTGACAACTGTTGAAAGTGCTGTGATTGAAGCTGAAAAAATAGGTTATCCGTTGGTTGTTCGCCCATCTTATGTATTAGGCGGTCGTGCGATGGAAATCGTATACGACAAACAAGATTTACTACGCTACTTCAATGAAGCGGTTAAAGTCTCTAATGCATCACCAGTATTACTTGATCACTTCTTAGATGATGCGATTGAAGTTGATATCGATGCTGTTTGTGACGGTGAAACTGTGGTGGTTGGCGCCATTATGGAACACATCGAACAAGCAGGTGTTCACTCTGGTGACTCAGGCTGTTCATTGCCACCTTACACCTTGAGTGCTGATATTCAGGCTAGAATGCGTGACCAAGTGTCTAAACTGGCTTTTGAATTAGGCGTAATTGGCTTAATGAACGTGCAGTTTGCGGTAAAAGATAACGAAATCTATATGATTGAAGTTAACCCGCGTGCCGCACGTACAGTACCATTTGTGTCTAAAGCGACTGGCGTTCCGCTAGCTAAAATTGCAGCACGAGTGATGGCTGGCCAAAGCTTAATTTCGCAAAACTTTACTAAAGAAGTGATTCCACCTTATTTTTCAGTAAAAGAAGTAGTCTTACCGTTTAATAAGTTCCCAGGTGTTGACCCGTTATTAGGCCCAGAAATGCGCTCAACCGGTGAAGTCATGGGCGTGGGTGATACTTTTGCTGAAGCTTATGCAAAAGCACAGCTTGGTGCGACATCTGAAGTGCCTAAGTCGGGTCGTGCGTTATTATCTGTACGTAACAGTGATAAAAAACGCGTTGCTGATTTAGCCTCTAAGCTGATTGAGCTAGGTTATGAAATTGATGCCACTCATGGTACCGCCATTATTTTAGGTGAAGCAGGGATTAACCCTCGCTTAGTTAACAAAGTGCATGAAGGTCGTCCACACATTCTTGATCGTATTAAAAATGGTGAATATACCTACATTGTTAACACAACTGAAGGTCGTCAAGCAATTGAAGACTCACGTCAGATCCGTCGGGGAGCTTTGCGATATAAAGTGAATTACACTACGACATTAAATGCTGCTTTTGCGACGTGTTTAGCGCATTCTGCAGATGATCGTATTAAGGTGACGTCTTTACAAGAGTTACACAAACGCATCAAAAGCTAATTTTTTGGTGCATTAATGATTAAGGTCGCCTTTTGGCGACCTTTTTTATGACATTTTGATGATGGATGACTAGCAAGTCTGTAAAAGCTTAGGTAAGCTGTCAGCCATCATCGAAAAGATGCATCCTAGATACGCACGCTAAGTCGATTGCGTACTTCCAACTGAATTTTTACTGTGTTGACTTATCGTCAGCACGGGATGCTTTTGTTTTTAAAGGAGACAAAGACATTATGAGTAAGGTCCCAATGACTGTAGTTGGCGCTGATCAATTACGTAAAGAACTTGAATTGTTAAAGTTCGATCGTCGTCCAAAAATTACTGAAGCAATTGCTTCAGCACGCGAATTAGGCGATTTAAAAGAAAATGCTGAATATCATGCAGCCCGTGAAGATCAAGGAATTTGTGAAGCGCGTATTCGTGACATCGAAGGCAAGTTGTCTAACGCTCAAATTATTGACGTCACAAAGTTAGAAAATACCGGCCGAGTCATTTTCGGCACAACAGTGACTATTTTGAACATAGATACTGATGCTGAAGTGACGTATCGCATAGTCGGTGATGACGAAGCTGATATTAAGCAAAATTTAATTTCTGTTAATTCACCGATTGCACGTGGATTAATTGGCAAAAGTGAAGGCGATGAAGTATCGATCACCACTCCTGGTGGATTAACTGATTATGAAATCGTAAAGGTCCAATACCTTTAGGTTTGTTGAGAAAGAAGTGTGATAATTTTTTAACAGTCTGTTTTAGTTATTAAATTAAATTAATTGCTTAGGCATTAATCATACTTTTATGCTCAACATGATACCGATATAAATGACCACTAGCCTGACATAGCACTAAATAGAATACTGTTTAGTGCTTTTTTATATCCATTACAGACGCTAGTGCATGTGCTATCTATGATAAAAGATGTAAAAAAATTCATTTGCAGATTAAAGGTGCAATAGATACTATCGACGTAGTTTACATTGTTGTTACATTTTACCGTATGAGTAACAATATTATTTAATGCATTCGTTAAGAAATCGCTTTAAAACTAGTTTGTTAGATGACTATTATTAGATAGTATTTTTGATTATTTTAGTAGGCTATTTTTTGACATGTTAAGTTGAATTTTAAACATTGTGTTGCTTGATTAATTAAGGTCATTATGACGTTTCATGGGCTCGTATACTACTAATGCTGGTAATTGTGGGGTTGTGTTCAATCTTCCTCCTCAATAGCCGTATGTTAGTTTTAGCATCGATGCCTTTTGCTACGTCTACTTTTTGTTCATATAATGTGGATCTGCTGACAGATGATCGGATTTGTGAACAACCAATAAGTTCAGCCCCTCTTGATATCACCTTGACGTCAGTAAAATCAGTAGACAGCTCAATAGACACACTAGTTAACAGTCGAGTAGATTCAAATCAACCAACTGCGTTAACCGATACGCTTATTGATGTTAATAGCACATTGTTGGGCTACGTTGGCGAACCTTCATCAACAAACCCTGTCTCTCAACGTTCTGTTTCTGAACACTCTAGTTCAAACGATATCCATTTTGTTCCTACTTATTCAGCGCGTTACCTCAGTATTGTTCAATATCAATCGGATGAATTAAAACCAAATTATCTATTAGCTTATGAATTTGTTTCTCCGCCAGTACCGAGTTTAACCATAGGTTATCAAATTAACTTTAGTCCGCAATTGGACTGGGTATTATCAACAGCTTCAGCCCCTTCAAGACTTTCCGCTTGGAAAGAGTCTAATTTACTTTTCGTTCACGCTCACACCTGTTAACTACATTATATTGATTAAAAATGTCATTAGCCTTGCTAATGAGTTTTGCTGTGGGTAGATGAATTGGGTCAATACCTATCATCACTCACATACATTTTTATCGAGGTTTTACCCCGATGTAGTGAGATCAAGTGTTATGAAATCAAAATCGAATACCAAACCGTTAAATCAATATGCTCAGTGGAAATACTGGCTATTAATTTGCACACTAATCATCTTATTTATGAGTGCATTGCCATCTTGGTATGGTGAAGATCCTGCCGTACAACTTGCCGTTAAACCGACCCAATCATTAACAGTGGAACAAATCTACCATGTGTTACAGCAAGCGGGCATAAACAGTAAGCGTATCGAGCAGCAACAAGATAATTTACTTGTGGTGTTAGATGATCCCGATATGCAAACCCAAGCTAAAAAGACCTTAGCACAACAGTTTGAACATCAGGCTCAAGTGACCTTAGCGTTAGCTCCAGCGGCCCCAGATTGGTTATTAAATTTAGGCGTTAAACCGATTAAACTTGGTTTAGATTTACGCGGTGGAGTGCAGTTTCTACTGGATGTGGATCTTGATTTAGTGTTTCAAAACCAAGCCGTATTAGTGAGTGATGCTGTAAAGCAATTTGCCAGAGAGCAGCATATCAGTGGTGCAATGGTGCGTTTTGGCACTGGAGCGGAACTGACGGTTAACAGCGCCAGTGATGATGCTCGTGGTCAAATAAGACAATTTATTGGTCAACAGTACCCTCAATGGCAAGTCACAGGCCATCAACAAACATTGAGTATCAATCTTTCCCAAAGTGAACAGCTCAAATTAACCAACTTAACTGTACAGCAAAACTTGCAAATTATGCGCAGCCGTATTGAAGAACTTGGGATTACCGAAGCGCTAGTTCAGCGTCAAGGAGAGAACCGGATTAGGATTGAGTTACCAGGAGTGCAAGATCCTGGCACCGCTAAAAATGTTATCGGTGCAACCGCTAGTTTGGCATTTTATCCAGTGGTGCAAGCTGACTCTCTTTATGCTGTTGTGATGAATGATGAGCAGAATAAGCCTGTCTATGTGTCAAAAAAACCAGTACTTGGTGGCGATCACATTATTGATGCTCGAGCCACTACTGGCGATTTTGGTATGGCGAAAGTCAATATCAGTCTTGATGCGGCAGGTGGCAAGTTAATGTCAGATTTTTCACGCGATAATATCGGTAAACCTATGGCGACTGCTTATAGCGAATACAGCAGAGATCAGCAAGGTAAAGCCAAGCAAACCACTAAAATTATTAGCGTTGCAACCATTCAGAGTCAACTCGGTAACCGCTTTGAAATCACTGGAGCTGGCAGCCATCAAGAAGCGCAGCAATTAGCTTTGTTATTAAGAGCTGGCTCTATGACTGCACCAGTGACTATTGTTGAAGAACGCACTATTGGACCTAGTTTAGGGGCCGAGAATATTGTTAATGGTTTTGCTGCGCTCGCTTTAGGTTTGTCGGCAACATTACTGTTTATGGCTTGTTGGTATCGCCGTTTAGGCTGGGTCGCTAATGTGGCATTAATCGCCAATTTGGTCATGTTATTTGGATTGTTAGCACTCATTCCTGGTGCTGTATTGACCTTGCCTGGTATTGCGGGGTTAGTGCTTACTGTCGGTATGGCAGTCGATACTAACGTACTTATATTTGAACGGATAAAAGAAAAGCTTGCAGAAGGTCGTAGCTTTGCCAGTGCGATTGATGTGGGATTTGATAGTGCATTTTCAACTATTTTTGATGCTAACTTCACCACTATGATTACTGCCGTGGTGTTATTTTCAATTGGTAATGGTCCTATTCAAGGCTTCGCCTTGACCTTAGGTTTAGGATTATTAACCAGTATGTTTACTGGTATTTTTGCTTCGCGTGCATTAATCAACTTAGTTTATGGCCGTGACACTCGTCGCGCCATTAAGGTGTAACTCTATGAACTCAACTCAAACAAATTATTCAACAGACAAGCTGCAATACTTAACTAAGTGGCGTTACGCATCGAGTCTAATCTCGATTGTATTAATGCTGTTATCATTAACCGTTATAGGAGTAAAAGGGTTTAATTGGGGCTTAGATTTTACAGGCGGTGTGGTTACTGAAATTCAAGTGGACCATCGCATCACTGCCAGTGAGATACAGCCATTGATGACCGCCGCTTACAAACAAGATGTTAGTGTTATTTCAGCCAGTGAACCAGGCCGTTGGGTATTACGATATGCCAATATACCAGATGAGAATCAACGCCCAGAACTGGCTGAAGTATTAGCGCCATTAAATACGGATATCAACGTGTTAAACAGCAGTATCGTTGGGCCACAAGTGGGGCAAGAGTTGGTTGAGCAAGGTGGTTTAGCCTTACTCGTCGCTATGCTATGCATTATGGGGTATCTAAGCTTTCGCTTTGAATGGCGTTTAGCTTCAGGCGCTCTGTTTGCTTTGGTACATGATGTAGTGTTTGTGTTAGCTTTTTTCGCGTTAAGCCAAATGGAATTTAATTTAACTGTATTAGCCGCGATAATGGCAATTTTAGGGTATTCGCTCAATGACTCAATTATTATTGCTGACAGGATCCGGGAGCAGTTAGTGGCTAAACCACAGTGGAATATAACTAACATTAACAATTTAGCGATTAAATCAACTTTTTCCAGAACCATGGTCACATCAGGCACTACGTTAATAACAGTTGTGGCTTTATGGATTTTGGGTGGGGCACCGCTTGAAGGTTTTTCTATTGCGATGTTTATTGGTATTTTAACCGGTACTTGGTCATCGATTTCAATTGGAGCTACCTTGCCAGAGTTTCTAGGCTTAAAAGCTGAGCATTATCAAGTTATCCCAATACCTGAACATCCCTGATTAACGATAATTCATCTCTAATAAAAAAGCCGCTGAAATCAGCGGCTTTTTATAAAAGGGTGCGAAATTATTTGGCTTTAGGCAAAGCAATTTTCATTTCAGCCGAATGACGGAAAATAACTAACACATGACCGATAAGTTGCACTTTCGTAGACTGGGTTTCACGTACAATGGCGTCAACGATGGCATTTTTTAGCTCTCTGTCTGCAG
>NZ_PJAP01000946.1:0-2997 GCF_002836795.1 Shewanella sp. 11B5
CTTTTTTGAACTGGCAGTAGCCGTGGCGATATCGCTATTTGGGCTACACTCAGGAGCCGCGTTGGCTACAGTGGTTGGGGTATTAGTTGAAGTGCCGGTGATGTTATCGCTAGTAGCCATTATTAATCGAACTCAACATTGGTTTAATCACTAATGTGACCGCACTTTAAATTTATTGCAGCGCTAATATTTTACCGCTTTAAATGACTAACCGTTTAACCGAATACTTGATACTAATAATCAATCCTTACAACCAAGACTTAACATGAAGCAAAGCTTAGGACACCATTATGACGATAAAAATAGGCATTAACGGTTTTGGCCGTATGGGACGTTTATCCATGCGCGCGGCGTATGATTGGGACGATGTTGAAATTGTACATATTAACGATCCTGCTGGCGATGCCGCCACGCTGGCACATTTAATGACCTTTGATTCAGTCCATGGCCGCTGGCACCACGAGGCAACACATGACGGTGATGCTATTGTTATTAACGGCAAAGCCATTCCTTGCAGCCGTAATGTCGCTACCCAAGACACCGATTGGTCAAAATGCGATGTGGTGATTGAAGCCTCAGGCAAGATAAAAACCAAAGCCTTGCTACAAGCTTACTTAGATCAAGGTGTAAAACGGGTTGTGGTAACCGCACCAGTTAAAGAAGACGGCGTGCTTAATATTGTGATGGGTGTAAACGATGATTTATACGACAAAGCCATTCACCCAATCGTGACCGCAGCTTCTTGTACCACCAACTGCTTAGCGCCTGTAGTAAAAGTTATCCATGAGAACATTGGCATTAAGCATGGCTCAATGACCACGATTCATGACATTACCAATACTCAAACTATTTTAGATGCACCGCATCAAGACTTACGTCGCGCCCGTGCGTGTGGCATTAGTTTGATACCAACTACTACTGGTTCTGCTACCGCGATTACTCATATATTCCCTGAGTTAAAAGGCAAGTTAAATGGTCATGCGATACGTGTGCCGTTAGCCAATGCGTCACTCACCGATTGTGTATTTGAAGTGGCTCGTGGAACGACTGCAGAAGAAGTAAACCAGTTATTGAAGCAAGCTGCTGATACAGAACTGCAGGGCATTATGGGTTATGAAGAACGACCATTAGTGTCGGTAGATTATAAAACCGACCCGCGTTCAAGCATTATCGATGCATTGTCGACCATGGTGGTGAATGACACCCAAGTTAAATTGTATGTGTGGTACGACAATGAGTGGGGATATGCCAATCGTACCGCTGAGCTCGCCCGCAAAGTCGGCTTAGCAGATAAGGAATAAGCTTCATGGGGCTGGATTCATTGCGTTCCTTATCACCATCGATAAAGCAGTATTTACTGATCACTGGTAATTACTGGGCATTTACGTTAACCGATGGCGCTTTGCGTATGCTGGTGGTGTTGTATTTCCATCAATTGGGTTACAGCCCGTTAAATATTGCAATGTTGTTTTTGTTTTATGAGATTTTTGGCGTAGTGACTAATCTTGTTGGTGGTTGGTTAGGAGCAAGGCTTGGCCTAAATAACACCATGAACATTGGCCTAGGCCTGCAAATAGTGGCGTTAGCTATGCTTACCGTATCCACAGAAATGTTGACTGTCGTTTATGTTATGGCGGCGCAGGCCTTATCGGGTATCGCCAAAGATTTAAATAAAATGAGTGCCAAAAGTGCCATTAAAACCCTAGTGCCAGCAGATGCTGAAGGCAAACTTTATCAATGGGTGGCGTTGTTAACGGGCTCAAAAAATGCCTTAAAAGGGATTGGTTTCTTTTTAGGCGGCGTATTGCTCACAAGCTTAGGATTTAGAGGCGCCATTATCTTAATGGCTTCACTATTAGGCATTGTATGGTTATGTAGTTTAGTGGCCTTAAAAGATGATTTGGGCAAAGCTAAAAACAAACCTAAATTCAAAGATATTTTTTCTAAAAGTCAGTCGATTAACATCCTTTCGGCAGCGCGGATGTTTTTATTTGGCGCTAGGGATGTATGGTTTGTGGTGGCACTACCGGTATTTTTAGCCACAACCTTTGGTTGGGATCATTGGTGGGTTGGCAGCTTTATGGCCTGTTGGGTGATTGGTTATGGTGTGGTGCAATCCGTTGCACCTTATTTCACCGGTAAACGACAAGGAAAAGTACCCAGCGGCCGAGCAGCATTTGCATGGGCAACTTACTTACTACTCATTCCCGTCGCGATTGCAGTGGCGTTACATGCAGATTTTTATGTGCTGGAAAGTGTCGTCATCGGCTTATTAGTGTTTGGCGCGGTGTTTGCGATTAACTCGTCATTGCATAGCTACTTAATTGTTAGCTATGCCGGCAGTGATGGTGTGTCACTGGATGTGGGCTTTTACTATATGGCCAATGCCATGGGAAGGTTAATCGGTACGGTACTGTCTGGTTGGGTGTATCAAGCTTATGGTTTAGAAGCCTGCTTATGGATATCCAGTGGCTTTATAGCTCTTGCTGCTTTAATTTCACTTAAGTTGCCTCATAAAGGGTAATCCATTACAGCCACTAGATGCATTTTTGTTTACTTATCGATATTTCACTCCGGTGGCGTGGTAACCTGAAACTCTTACCGTATCATCGGTAAAAATTGCCTGCTGGTCTATGGCTTCCTCATTACTGATTTTCTTACCTTAAATTTAAAATATCTAAAAATCATGGTCTTATAACGTTTTGTTAAAGTTGGCACGATGTTGGCTTTAACTAATACATAGTCGTGGTGTGAATCGTTCGTTTTTACGATAGAGATAAGATATTTGTATCAATCGTCAGCGTAAATTCAACGTACATCACAATGTAAACCGTACACCAAGGAGGTTTTTATGTTGGGCTGGACATTAATGTTTTTAGTTATAGCCGTTATAGCGGGTCTATTTGGTTTTACCGGTATTGCAGGTGCAGCAGCAGGCATCGCGAAAATTATTTTCTTTATTTTTATTGTGTTGCTAGTGATTTCGTTAGTAGCCAA
>NZ_PJAP01000947.1:0-2995 GCF_002836795.1 Shewanella sp. 11B5
ACACCTGAAGGCACAGTAAAAGTGCTCGAAAAAGTCAGTTTGACTATCAATCCCGGTGAAATCCATGGACTTGTTGGCGAATCAGGTTCTGGGCGCAGTTTATTGGCCAAAGCAATTCTAGGGGTGCTAGGTCCTAATTGGCATATTATTGCTGACCGTATGATGTGGGACGGAAAAAACTTATTAGAAATGAGTTCCAAGCAACGACGCTGCCTGATGGGTAGTGAAATGGCGATGATTTTCCAAGACCCATCTGGCAGTTTAGACCCGGTAAAAACCATTGGCAGTCAATTGATTGAAGCGATGGTGCCCAACAAAAACATTCCTTTTTGGCGACGTGGAAAAGCAACTTATTTAAACGCGCAGAAATGGCTTCACAAGGTCGGTATAAAAAAACCAAAACAGCTGATGAAATGCTATCCATGGGAGTTGTCTGAGGGCGAATGTCAAAAAGTGATGATTGCGATGGCTGTGGCAAATCATCCTAAACTGCTGATTGCCGATGAGCCAACTAACTCAATGGAGCTCAACACCCAAGCGCAAATTTTCAGACTATTATCGCAACTCAATCAACTGCAAAACGTATCTATTTTATTGGTTAGCCATGAATTAGAAACCATGGTGCACTGGTGTGATAACTTAACGATTTTGTACAGTGGTCAGGTTATGGAATCAGGGCCTGTTAGCGAAATGGTAGCAATGCCGTATCACCCTTACACTCGCGCGTTATTAAAAAACCTACCAGATCATACTGAAAAAATGCGCCACAAAGCTAATTTACCCACACTGCAAGGCTCTTCGCCGTCGTTGCAGCATTTACCTGCCGGTTGTCGACTTGGCCCACGTTGCCCAGAAGCTCAACGCCAATGTGTAAAACAGCCTAATCTTGAACATATTAAAGACCGCTATTTTGCCTGCCATTTCCCTTACCAAAGTGAGCAAGACGATGACGATGCCATTGCTTAAAGTAACCGATTTAAGTAAACAATACTTAACCGGTTATAAGCATTTTAAACCTCAATATTATCAGGCACTCTCTCCGGTTTCATTTGAACTCGGTCGCGGTGAAACCTTGGCTATTGTGGGGTCAGTGGGATCCGGTAAAAGTACCCTCGCCCGTATTTTAGTCGGTGCTGAACAACGAAGTGGCGGCGACATATTTTTTGAAGGTGAAGCCTTAGAAACGCGTAATTTAAAACAACGTTGTCGGTTAATCCGGATGATTTTCCAAGATCCTACAACTTCACTTAATCCACGTTTATCGATTGGTAACTTGCTTAAAGAGCCACTACGCTTTAATACTCAATTGAGTTCAACTGAACGAAAAACATTGGTGATTGAAACCCTAAGAAAAGTCGGTTTATTACCCGAACACGCTGAATTTTATCCACACATGATTTCCGAAGGCCAAAAACAGCGTGTCGCTGTTGCACGTGCCTTAATGCTTAACCCTAAAATTATTATTGCAGATGAAGCACTAACAGCATTAGATTTATCTGTCCGGTCTCAGATTATTAATCTGCTATTAAAGCTGCAAAAAGAGATGGGGTTATCGTATATTTTTGTATCACATAATCTGAATATTATCCGCCATGTTAGCGATAAAATTATGGTGTTGCAAAATGGTCATATGGTCGAGAAATCAACTACTGAGGCCTTATTTACTTCACCACAACATGAATACACCCAACGACTCATTCAAGAACAAAGTCAATTTATGCAAAAGCGCTAAACTGCTCCAACCACTGTGGTTTTGAGGGCGTTTTAGAAAAAATCAGTGCCATTTGGCCGTCGAACTATTTATCCTAGAGCCAATGTTAAAGGAAGAAGCTTAAATATGATTATTAAACCTAAAATTCGTGGCTTTATTTGTACCACTACTCATCCAGTAGGTTGTGAAGCCAACGTTAAAGAACAAATCGAACTCATTAAAGCCAAAGGCAAAATTGCTAATGGTCCTAAAAAAGTATTAGTGGTCGGTTCTTCAAGTGGCTATGGCCTTTCATCGCGTATCACCTCAGCATTTGGTAGCGACGCTGCCACTATTGGTGTATTTTTCGAAAAACCAAGCTCCGAAACCAAACCTGGTACAGCAGGTTGGTACAACACTGCGGCATTTGATAAGTTTGCTAAAGCAGAAGGCTTGTATTCAAAAAGCATTAATTGCGATGCATTCAGCCATCAAGCAAAGCAACAAGTTATTGAGCTTATCAAGCAAGATTTAGGTCAAATCGACATGGTGGTTTACTCACTGGCTTCTCCAGTACGTAAAATGCCCGACACCGGTGAAGTTATCCGTTCATCACTTAAACCAATTGGCCAAACGTACACTGCAACGGCTGTTGATACCAACAAAAATACCATTATCGACACTTCGGTAGAGCCCGCTACTGAGCAAGAAATTGCCGATACCGTTACGGTAATGGGTGGTCAAGATTGGGAATTATGGATGAGTGCGCTAAGTGAAGCTGGCGTATTAGCAGACAATTGCAAAACGGTTGCTTATAGCTATATTGGTACCGAATTGACTTGGCCTATTTATTGGCATGGCGCTTTAGGCAAAGCCAAAATGGATTTAGACCGTGCAGCTCATGCCCTTGACAGCAAATTATCCGCTACGGGTGGCTCAGCTAACGTTGCAGTGTTAAAAAGTGTTGTGACACAAGCGAGCTCAGCCATTCCAGTAATGCCTCTTTATATCGCCATGGTATTTAAGAAAATGCGTCAAGAAGGCTTGCATGAAGGCTGTATTGAACAAATATACCGCTTATTCAGTGAACGCCTATACCGTGTTGATGGCCAAGCACCAGCCGTTGATAGCGAAAATCGTTTACGCCTTGATGACTGGGAACTTCGCGAAGAAATCCAGCAGCATTGTCGTGATTTATGGCCACTAGTGACCACTGAAAACTTAAGCGAATTAACCGATTACAACGAATATAAAGAAGAGTTTTTAAAACTATTCGGTTTTGGTATTGATGGTATCGATTACGAA
>NZ_PJAP01000948.1:0-2985 GCF_002836795.1 Shewanella sp. 11B5
TCCTTCTGTCTCTTTTTTTGCATTATATTTTAATTTTTTTGCGTCAAATTGTGGGTGGGTTCTAATACCATTGGCGGTGACGATACCTTGTACTATGGTACCGATTTTATCGTTTCTGATTGGATGTTCATGAGAGAATAGCTTGTCACCAATTTTAGCGATTTCTGATATCAGCCATTCATCTTTGATTTCAGTTAATTGCTCAACCACATCGCGCTGCCACTGATGTTGGTTAACAATCCCCATGACAATAGCATCTTCGAGATCATGTACGGCATAAGCAATGTCATCGGCTAATTCCATAATCGAGCAATCAAATGATTTATAGCGCGTTTTTAAATGGGGATAATCTACATGTGTATGGCTTTGTTCACTGCTGATAAACAACTGCCTATCTGATTCTGATAATGCCGCTAACACCCAATCAATAATGGGCATATCATCATCAAACAATCCTTTTACAGGTGGCCATTCTGAGGGTTTTAATTGGCGATGGTTGGCAATGTCGGGCCTAAGCTGATCGATATACAATTGCGAATAAGTTGCTGGGTATTTCATTACCCCAAGCAAAGTACGCCGAGTAAGGTTCATCCCCCATGAAGGGGTATAGGGTTCTAAACGAGTTAAAATTCGAAAAGTTTGCCCGTTGCCTTCAAAGCCACCGTGATGGCGCATCATGTAATTTAATGCGACTTCACCTCCGTGGCCAAAAGGTGGATGACCGATGTCGTGAGCCAAACAAATTGATTCAATGAGGCTCATTGAATTGAGTAAATACCTAAGGTCCGGATATTTTCGACGCAGCTGAGCAGTTATGCCGGTACCAATTTGTGATACTTCTAATGAATGCGTTAGCCGTGTACGATAAAAGTCATTCATGCCAACACCAAGCACTTGCGTTTTGGCTTGAAGCCGACGAAATGCTGCTGAATGTAGAATACGTGCGCGGTCACGCTGATATGGGCTGCGATGATCATTACGGCGCTGTTTATCTTCACCGAGTAAACGTTGCTGCCAACGACTGTTCTGTTCTGTATTACTGGACTCGATGGTGTTATCAGGCATAAAATTCCTTTACAACATTTGATTAATTTCGTCTAAATTCAAGGTGAAACTTGGAATAAAACAATCACGGAAATAACCTACAGCAGGGTTAGGGTTGTCGTCTAACATTTGTTCTAAACGTTTACGGGCACTATTAAATTCACTGTTACCGGCTTTTTGTTCTTCTAAACACTTTAAATATGCGCAGAGAGTATCAGCAGCTTTCACAATGGCTTTGTATTGTGGATCCGCTGCTTCACTGATAAATAGGCTGCGGTAATCGTCTTTAAACTCATCAGGCACCATTTCTAACATTCTCTGTTCAGCAATGGCTTCAATCTTTTTATATTCGGCTTCAATTTCTTTATTAAAGTATTTTACTGGTGTAGGTAAATCGCCGGTTAAAATTTCGCTAGCATCATGATAGATGGCAATGGTTGCTGCTTCATTAGCGTCTAAGTTGGTAGCGAATTTTTTATTACTGATAATCACTAAAGCATGAGCGACCATCGCCACTTGTAGTGAATGCTCTTGAACGTTTTCGCGGCGTACATTATGCATTAACGGCCAACGTTGGATCAGTTTCATCCGAGATAAATGGGCAAATAAATGACTCATGAGACTCCTTACTGCGCTCAATAGTTTGTCTCAGCTTACATGAGCTTTTCAATAAAAAAAAGCGACTGTTCAGTCGCTTAGTATTTTATTAGTGAGATATCTCGTTAAGTTGCTATTGACGATAGTCTTCTAAAAACTCACCGAACTCAGTGAGCGCTTTAGCCAAGTCTTCTTTATGGGGTAAAAAAACCACTCTAAGGTGATCTGGCTCAGGCCAGTTAAAGGCAGTTCCTTGTACTAACAGAATTTTTTTGGTTTTTAACAAATCAAGCACCAAACGTTCATCATCACGTAAATTAAACTTTTTCATGTCTAATTTCGGGAATGCGTACAAGGCTCCTTTAGGTTTTTTACAGCTTACCCCAGGAATTTGATTAAGCAATTCATACACCGCATCGCGTTGTATGGTTAAGCGGCCGTTAGGTAATATCAGCTCATTAATTGACTGATAACCGCCTAATGCCGTTTGAATGGCATGTTGATTGGGTACATTGGCACACAGACGCATAGACGCCAGCATTTCTAAGCCTTCAATGTAACTTTTGGCCGCTTTTAAATTACCCGACAACATCATCCAACCAACACGGAAACCTGCTGCGCGATAGGCTTTAGATAAACCATTAAAGGTAATGGTTAAAATGTCGTCAGATAAACCAGCGGCAGGAATATGTTTGGCTTCGTCGTATAAAATTTTATCGTAAATTTCATCAGCGAATAATATTAAATCGTGTTGACGACATAGCTCAACAACCTCTAACAACAATTCTTTACTGTAAACAGCGCCAGTTGGATTGTTTGGGTTGATTATCACAATCGCACGTGTGCGGCTGCTTATTTTACTTTTAATATCGTCTAAGTCTGGAAACCAATCGGCTTCTTCATCACAACGATAATGGACTGCTTTACCGCCAGCAAGGTTTGCTGCAGCTGTCCATAACGGATAATCAGGTGATGGGATGAGCACTTCGTCATCGGTGTTAAGCAGCCCTTGCATGGCCATTACGATTAATTCAGAGACACCATTGCCGATATAGATATCTTCAATATCAACACCAAAAATACCTTGAGCTTGGTAATGCTGCACAATGGCTTTACGCGCAGAGAATAAGCCTTTTGACTCGCAGTAACCTTGGGCGCTGGGTAAGTTTAAAATAACGTCTCGAACGATTTCTTCTGGGGCTTCAAATCCAAAGGGGGCAGGGTTGCCGATATTAAGCTTTAAAATACGATGACCTTCGTCTTCTAAACGACGGGCCTCTTTATGTACAGGCCCGCGAATGTCATAACAAACGGAATCAAGCTTATTGGATTTGATAATGGGTC
>NZ_PJAP01000949.1:0-2971 GCF_002836795.1 Shewanella sp. 11B5
ATCGCCTACTGCATATAAACAAAATCATCAAACTATCAACAACAGTTTAATGATATAAAAAACACAAAAGCCCCACCATAGGCAGGGCTTTCGAGATCTAGCTTAGAAAGAATTAAGCTTCGATGCTAATAAACTTACGGTTATTAGGACCTTTAACTTGAAACTTTACTTTACCGTCTGTTAATGCAAACAAAGTATGGTCACGACCAATACCTACGTTTACACCAGCGTGGAACTTAGTACCACGTTGACGAACGATAATGTTACCAGCTAGAACTGATTCACCACCAAAACGCTTAACACCAAGACGTTTACTTTCCGAATCGCGGCCGTTACGAGTACTACCGCCAGCTTTTTTATGTGCCATGAGTTAGACTCCTAAATTATGCGCTAATCGCAGTGATTTTAACTTCGGTGAACCACTGACGGTGGCCCATCTTCTTATCGTGATGCTTACGACGACGGAACTTGATAATAGTTACCTTTTCGCCGCGACCGTGGCCAACTACTTCAGCTACGACTTTACCGCCAGCAACTAAAGGAGCTCCAACGTGTACTGTTTCACCATCAGCGATCAATAAAACTTGATCGAATTCTACGGTTTCACCAGTAGCAACTTCTAATTTTTCTAAACGAACTGTATGACCTTCAGCAACACGGTGTTGCTTTCCGCCACTTTGAAAAACAGCATACATGGCTATTTTACTCCAAATGACTAACACACTAACTCATATTATTGACGAGACTAGGTGCTAAAAAACTTTTAATGACAATGGGCGCGGATTCTACGCGAAGAATTATCATCAGGCAAGTCTTAATTCACTATCAAATAAAAAAGACCTTATTACTGCACACTATTCATTAATAGCTAATGTGCCTTCTTTAAAATTTAGTTAACATGGCCATGTTCATTTATACCCAAGTTTTATAATTAAATTGGTCAGAATCCTACTAACTATCGTAAAATCAGGATTCTGTATGTTCAATTGTGGAAATACATACTTTGAAAAATAGCACTGATATCCTGTAAGATATGCGCTCTAATTCGATATGACTAATTAAGGGTGCAAGCCTGTCGCCCAACAACCAGAGACTATTATGGATTTAAACGCCATTCGTCAACTGGCTGACACTGATATGCAAGCAGTCAATCAGCTGATATACAAACAACTTGAATCTGATGTAGCCCTAATTAATCAATTAGGCTTTTACATTATCAATGGCGGTGGTAAGCGTTTACGTCCGTTATTATCAGTATTAGCCGCACGAACCGTTGACTACCAAGGCGAGCATCACCTTAAACTCGCGGCGATCATCGAGTTTATCCATACTGCGTCTTTGTTACATGATGATGTTGTTGATGAGTCGACATTGCGTCGCGGCCGTGAGACCGCCAATGCCTTATTTGGTAATAGCGCTAGCGTGCTCGTAGGTGACTTTTTATATACTCGTTCATTTCAAATGATGACCGAGCTCGAAAACATGAAAGTGCTGCAAGTCCTTGCTCATACCACTAACGTACTTGCAGAAGGTGAAGTGTTACAGCTAATGAACTGTAATGACCCTGATACCACTGAAGCTAACTACATGCGGGTTATCTACTGTAAAACTGCAAAATTGTTTGAAGCGGCAACTCAGTTAGCCGGCGTATTAGCCAATGTGAGCCCAGAGCAAGAGCAAGCATTAGCTGATTACGGTAAATATCTCGGCACAGCTTTTCAATTAACTGATGATTTACTGGATTACACAGCTAACGCTGACGAACTAGGCAAAAACATTGGTGATGACCTTGCTGAAGGCAAGCCAACATTACCGCTAATTTATGCCATGGAAAACGGTTCTGACACAGCTAAAAAACTGATTCGAGATGCTATTGAGCAAAGTGATGGCACCAAAGCGATTGATGAAATTCTAGTAGCATTAGAGGAGTCTGGTGCATTAGTTTATACTCAGGAGAAAGCTCAAGCAGAAGCACAGAAGGCCATCGATGCACTCACTGTTTTTCCTGACAGCGACTACAAGCAAGCACTCATTTCGTTAGCTCATCTGTCGGTTAATCGCAGCAGTTAATAGTAATGAGTAACAATCAGTTATTAACTGCATAATCCATCATGAATTCATTTTTTGATGTTGATGCATAAAAAGGTGTGAATACTAAATTCACACCTTTTTTTATGATCAAACTTGCCAATTTATGGCTAGGTTGCCTTGTTCAATTAATAATTGATTAATACTTGAAAAGTGACCGCAACCAAAAAAACCTCGGTAAGCAGATAATGGCGATGGATGCGGGCCGTTCAATACATGATGATGCGATGCCGTAATCAAACGACCTTTCTTGATAGCATGATTTCCCCAACACACAAATATAATCGGCGAAGGTTGTTGGTCTAATCGCAGCAATACATTATCAGTGAATGTCTCCCAGCCAGATTTAGCATGTGAATGAGCTAACCCCTGCTCTACCGTCAGTACCGTATTTAATAGTAAAACACCTTGCTCAGCCCAAGAGGTTAAATTGCCATGTTCGGGAGTCACAAAGCCTTCAATATCATTCGTTAATTCTTTATAGATATTCGCTAATGATGGAGGCGGTTTAATGCCTTTTTTAACCGAAAAAGAAAGCCCATGTGCTTGATTGGGCCCATGGTAAGGGTCTTGCCCCAGTATCACGACTTTAACCTCCGAAAGCGGCGTTAAATCAAAAGCAGTAAACACTTCATCATCAGGCGGATAAACGGTTTTATTATCGGCCCTTTGAGAGGCTATAAAGTGTTGCAAATGTTGATAATATTCCTGAGATTGTTGTTGCTCAAACAACTCTTGCCAATGAGAGGTCATTCAATGAATTCCTTAAAAGTAAGCGATAAATTAGTGAACGGCTCAGTCTTTAGTTACTATTAACAGATTAATCACCATTATGAATAATATGATGCCATTACGTAATAATAAAAGCACCGCTAAAAGTGGT
>NZ_PJAP01000950.1:0-2960 GCF_002836795.1 Shewanella sp. 11B5
TGAAGTAGGCTAGCGTTGTCTAATAACGGCTTAATAAAAGAAGTTAGCACCATGAGTTGATCAAACAGACGCTTTAAAACAGATGGATAGAAAAATAAAACTAAATTACAATGTACGACTTTTTCTGAAATAACTCGCGCTATAACACTAACAAAGCAGCGTAATCACTGAGGAACACCTTTAATTGAGAGCATCAATCTTCCTTATTGCGACAGGTTTTATCCTGTTGAGTGGTTGCCAAACTGTTGCTGTAGAAGAAGCCGAAGCAGAAAAAAGTCTTAATGGTGTGAATAAACTAACATCATTGAAAGTTCCCAAATTGTTAGCTCGGCGCAATTATCAAGACAGCGGTGATGTGTGGGAACGCATTCGTTATTCAATGGACATGCCCATTCCAGACCAACAATTAGTTAACCAATACCGTGATTGGTATATTAATAATCCACAGCATCTTGAGCAGATATCTCAGCGCGCCAAGCCGTTTTTATATTTAATCGTCCAAGAGTTTGAACATCGAGATTTACCCATCGAACTCGCCTTACTCCCTATGGTAGAAAGTTCATTTAATCCTTTCGCTTATTCCAGTGCCGACGCATCAGGCCTGTGGCAATTTACCTCCCCAATGGCCAGCCATTTTGGCCTAGAGATGAATTGGTGGTATGACGGCAGAAGGGATGTGCCTGCTGCAACTACCGCTGCATTAGATATGCTCGAATACCTGTACAAAAAAACTGACAACTGGTTATATGCATTAGCTGCATACAACGCCGGTGAAGGGCGCTTGCGTGAGGCGATTAGATATAATGAAGCCAGAGGGCTAAGCACCGACTTTTGGTCTTTACCCTTACCTAAAGAAACTCGGCAATATGTACCACAATTGCTGGCAATAGCAGATGTGATTAAACATTCTGAAAGCTACGGCATCAGTCTTAAATCCATTCCTAATAAACCACTAGTTGAAGTTATTGATGTCGGTAGCCAAATTGACATCGCAGTTGCTGCCGATCTAGCCAATATATCCATTGCTCGGTTACAAAAATTGAATCCAGGGTTTAATCGCTGGGCAACATCACCCGATGGACCGCATCAATTGATAGTGCCCGTGAGTAAAGTCAGTGGGTTTAAACAAGCTCTTGCGGATACTGATATTAGCGCTAGAGTAAAATGGTTTAAATATCAGATTAGAGCTGGCGATAATATTAGTGTCATTGCAAAACGTCACCTTACAACGGTGTCTGAAATAAAAGCGATGAATGATATTAATGGCGATAAGATCGTTGCAGGTCAATTTTTGTATATGCCACAAGGCGTATCGAGCATGACACCAGAGGTCGAACTCACTTCAACAAACACGGCTCAAGTATCAAGCAAAAAGCAAGCTGCACCAAACAAACAACCAAGGATCGTCACCACATCTAATCAGCCAGCAGTTCGGAGCGATCACACGGTAAAATATGGCGATACTCTTTGGAGTATTGCCAAAGTGTATAAGGTCAGTGTGGAACAAATTATCGCTTGGAACAAAATGACGGACAAAGACAAGTTGACGGTAGGCAAAACCCTGCAGTTTTATCAACAGCCCTTCCAGCAACAGCAGACTCAATTGTAACCCTGTTGTTTAAAAACTGATAAGCACAATAGCTCAAATGTTGTAAAAGTTGAGCGTTACTTAAATGTGAGTATTTATCGATTTAACCTAGTGAAGCACATCGAAATCCAGCTTTGCAATCTGGACACTTTTGATTATACAGATCGTTTAATAGAGTGACCCACAAGGCTTGAGTGATGTTAAATCTTAGTGTTCATATTTTTTCATATTTGTTTCCCATCAGTTCATAACCCACTCAACAGCCATTCATAAGTTTTGAATATAGTCACCCTATCAACAAGAACATATATTTTAGGGTAATGAATATGAACATTAGAAAAACTCAACTAGCTCAGTCAATTTTGTTAGGCAGTCTAATCTTATCGGCTACCTCTTTTGCCAATGCTGCAGATGATAATGTCTTCGATGGAGCCATAAGTGGTAAATTAACCTTTGCTTCAGATTATGTTTTTCGTGGCGAATCGGAAACGATGGATGCAGAAGTACCAGTGGTACAAGGTACTCTAGGGTGGGGTAATGATCTGGGCTGGTATGCCGGTGTATTTGCTTCCAATATCAAATTTGCAGACCCCAATTTAGAAATTGTTACTGCACCTTATATAGGTAAAGCAGGTGAGTTTGGCGATAGTGGTATCAGTTACGACGTTATGGTTTTTTCTTACCTGTATCCAGGTGCCTCATATTCAAATTATACCGAACTGTGGATAAAAGTCGGTAAACAATTTGGTCATGCAAATGTGCAATTAGAAGTGACTCCAACAATCGACGATTGGTTTGGCGTAGAGGGCTGGCAAGGTGTTAACTATGCCGTTCATCCGAGCTATCAGTTTGACAATGGTTTACATGTTTCAGCGAGTATCGGCTACCAAGATTTAGATGGTAATGGTGCAGAAGGTTGGGGGCACTGGAATTTGGGGGTGAGTAAAGCCTATGCCGGCCTCAATTTTGATGTTCGTTATCATGGAAGTACCATGGATAGCGATCATAAGGTCTATGGCACTCAAACAAAAATCTTTGATGACCGAGTGGTTGTTGGCATCAGCAAAAGTTTCTAATATAAAAACATAACGTCTTTTATTGCTAAACGACAAATATAATTGGATCTTGTTTTACATATCCCCATTATGTGATCTAGGTCCTTTTTTATAAACCAATTTTGCTAGCTGCCACTCATTCCTTGTATATCTTTATAGGCAAATATGAAAAGTTATGAATAATAACGACCATTATTAGCAACACTATCTGGATTGGACGATGGCACATCCTGGTTTAACAAATACAGTACTCGTCGTTGACGATGAAGCAGTGATCCGAGCTCGATTAAAAGGTTATTTTGAGCGTGAAGGTTATC
>NZ_PJAP01000951.1:0-2956 GCF_002836795.1 Shewanella sp. 11B5
AAGACCTTCAAAAGGCTGACCACTATGCTGAGATCTTCCCTACGCAATAAACTACTGGGGTTATCGCTAATTCCGCTGTCGTTAATCCTCGTCGTACTACTGAGTATTTTTTATGTTAATGAAGAATCGTCTTTAACCAAGGATATTGATAACTTTCGCAGTGAATTAATTTCAGAGCGTAAAAACCAACTAAAAGAAGCTGTTCAGATTGCACAAGGAGTCGTTGAGTATCAACTTGCTTTGGGGAGCAATGGTAATGTCAATGGAGCCTTACGAGATTTACGCTTTGGCAGTGCAGGCTATTTCTTTATGTATGATGATGCCGGCGTCAATATTTTTCATCCGACTATGCCTGAACTTGAAGGCCAAAACAAAATTGATATGGCCGACCCTAATGGTACCAAAATTATTGTTGGGCTATTAGATGCGGCTAAATCGGGTACTGGTAATTTTTCTTATTATTATAAAAAACCGGGTAGCGAGCAGCTTGTTGAAAAACTCGGCTTCGCAGTAATGATCCCAAACACCAATTGGATGTTAGGCTCGGGCGCTTATATTGATGATATTGAAGAGTCTATTGGCGGTTATGAAACTTATAAAACTGAAGAGATGAATCAAAAAGCATTCATGTTTCTATTAATTGCTTTAGGTCTTACTGGTATTACTGCTTTTGGCGTGGTGCTGATGGCCCATAAAATGGTGGTGCCAATTCAAAATATGGCTACATCGCTTAATGACATCGCTAAAGGTGAAGGTGATTTAACCAAGCGTTTAGATATCACCAGTGAAGATGAGATTGGGCAGTTAGGCAGCGCATTTAATCTGTTCATCGACAAATTACAGCATATTATGGGTGATGTTGCTGGTGCGACCGACAGGGTTAAGCAAGCAGCTCAGAGTATTAATGGTCAAACAGTGTCAATGACAGAGCAACTCTATAATCACAATAATGAAATTGACCAAATTGTCACCGCAATCACAGAAATGTCGGCTACAGCGCATGACGTGGCCCATAATACTAACATGGTGGCAGAAGCCACACATGCTGCCTCTGATAACGTTACGAAAGCGCAAGATTGTGTCGATACCTCATTAACGGAAGTGTCTAATTTAATGAGTCAAATTGACAATGCTGCGGCCAATGTGAAGTCATTAAGTGAACAATCTAAGAAAATTAACTCGGTGCTAAGTGTGATTGGTGGGATTGCTGATCAAACCAATTTACTGGCATTAAATGCGGCAATTGAAGCCGCGCGAGCCGGCGAGCAAGGTCGAGGTTTTGCGGTTGTTGCTGATGAAGTGAGAAACTTGGCCAGTCGAACCCAGGCCAGCACGGTTGAAATTAATGAAATGCTGTCTGAACTGCATAAGCTAGTGACCCAAACGGTACAAACTATGGAAGAAAGCCAAGTGAGTTGTTTGAGTTCGGTGGAGTCTTCTAGAGCGATTTCTGAAAGTTTAGGCGCAGTAACATCGTCAGTGACCAGCATTAATGACATGAGTACTCAAATAGCCACCGCTGCAACGGAACAAAGTTCTGTGACCGAAGAAATTAATCGTAATATCAATTCAGTGCAAGAGATTGTTAATACGTTATTGGTGGCCAGTCAAGATGCGTCCGGTATGAGTAAAACCGTTGCGGATGATGGTCAGACGTTAGCGGAGTTAGTGGGTCAATTTAAAATATAATGTTGACTTGGTCGGCAATTAAAAATGAACCCGAAGTGGTTCATTTTTTTAGTCGCTTTTTTAATCTAACTCTAACTCTGAGTCAGATCTTTAATTTAAATATCCTGAACTTGGAATGGGGATGTTGATATGATCATAAATATCAATATCTTAGTTATTAACCACTATCAAACCTGTCATATGTTTTGCTAACAAAGCGAATGGACGCGTCAATAGCAGGCCTATTGTAAGTCTTCTTGTGTACAGAATAACGCAGTGAGCAAGGCAAAGGGCTGTTTGAGAGGCATTTGCTATCCCGAGTTCTGATTAAATAGTAATAAGCTGTTCATTTCATTTATCCATTCGCGGTTAAGCGTTTTTCCCGATGTTGATTTGATGAAATATATTCGTCATTTGTTTATTAATAATCGCCCTTCTGGTCTAGGTTTAGTGCCTATCATGGGGTAAAATGCGCCGTTGCACCTTTTGTTAACCGCTAAATTTAAGTTGAATATTCATGTTTGAAGTTAATCCAGTAAAATTCAAAATTAAAGAGCTAGCCGAACGTACTGAGTTACTTCGGGGGTATCTTTGACTACGCTGCTAAAAGTGAGCGTTTAGAAGAAGTCAGTCGCGAGCTTGAAAGCCCTGAAGTGTGGAATGAGCCTGAACGTGCTCAAGCATTAGGTAAAGAGCGTGCTGCGTTAGTGGTTGTGGTTAAAACCATTGATGATATGGACACGGGTCTAGAAGACATCCAAGGGTTACTTGAGCTTGCCATTGAAGAAGATGACGAAGAAACCTTTAATGATGCTGCCGCAGAACTTGAGGAGTTAGACACCCGTCTGGCAGATCTCGAATTCCGTCGCATGTTTTCTGGCAAGAGTGATGCTTCAAACTGTTATCTTGATATTCAATCTGGTTCAGGCGGCACCGAAGCACAAGACTGGGCCAACATGGTTCTGCGCATGTATTTACGTTGGGGTGACGCGCATGGTTATAGCCCAGAGTTAATGGAAGTCACCGACGGCGATGTGGCTGGTATTAAGGGTGCTACGATTAAGTTCACTGGTGAGTATGCTTTTGGTTGGATGCGAACTGAAACCGGTGTGCACCGTTTAGTACGTAAATCGCCATTTGATTCATCAGGTAAACGTCATACTTCTTTCTGTTCTGTTTTCGTTTACCCTGAAATTGATGATGATATTGAAATCGATATCAATCCATCAGATTTACGTATCGACACTTACCGTGCTTCGGGTGCGGGTGGTCAGCACGTAAACAAAAC
>NZ_PJAP01000952.1:0-2956 GCF_002836795.1 Shewanella sp. 11B5
AAAGGTTTGAATGCACAACAAACCGAAGCACTTACCTTCGTACGTACATTATTAAATTACCGTAAAAATTCATTAGCGATTCAACAGGGTAAATTACAGCACTTTGTGCCAAAAGACGGTGTTTATGTTCAAAGTCGTCATCAAGGCGATGAAACGTTACTGATCATTTACAATAAAAACAGCCACGCCATTGAGCTTGATTTACAACGTTTTAAACCTGCTATTAATCACAACACTGCTGGCGTTGATATTATCAACAAACAAACGTATTCATTATCTAAACCGCTTACGTTATCCAATAAAGGTGTCACGATTCTTAAACTGAACCGTTGATTTTTATCACTGATATTTTGATCCGTTATTTGAAATTAAGGAGTGGTTCTATGTTCTTCAATAGAACCACTCCCATAAAAATAATAAAAGAGAGACTCATGGGCACCATCATTAAACCGTTAGCAAGCCAACTTCACCGACCTTCCCCAACCTCTAAGGCATTGGTACTAGCCAGTATGCTGGGATTAGGATTAAGCGCTTGCCAACCCAATACCGTTGAACAAACTGATACTGCGGTAAAAAACGATAACGAAAACGTATCAGTTACTCAAATAAACCAAACTGCTACAACAGCCAAACCGGTGGTATATCAAGTATTCACTCGCCTGTATGGCAACACCAATACCACCAATAAAGCTTGGGGAACTATTGCCGAAAATGGCGTAGGAAAATTCAGTGATTTTACCGATGTGGCATTACGAGATATTAAATCCTTAGGCACCACTCACGTTTGGTATACCGGCGTACCGCATCATGCGTTGGTCAATGACTATACGGATGATGGTATTAGTAATGATGATCCTGATGTGGTAAAAGGCCGCGCGGGCTCACCATATGCGGTAAAAGACTACTACAACGTTAATCCAGATTTAGCTGATAATCCGGCTAATCGCTTGGCAGAATTCGAAGCCTTAATCGGTCGTACTCATGCCAATGGCATGCAGGTAATTATCGACATAGTGCCTAATCATGTCGCGCGCAATTATCATTCTATTTCAGCGCCAAAAGGCGAGCCAGACTTTGGTGCTAACGACGATAAAACTAACACCTATAGTAGACACAACAATTTCTATTATGTGGTCGGTGAAGACTTTCAAGTCCCACAAGCATCGGATGGTTATCTGCCATTAGGCGGCGAAACACATCCCCTCATCGACGCAAAGTTTGCCGAGTCACCGGCAAAATGGACCGGCAACGGCTCACGTTTAGCCAAGCCCGATGCTAACGATTGGTACGAAACCGTTAAAATAAATTACGGAGTCAAACCCGATGGCAGCCATGACTTCCCTGCACTGCCTAATGATTATGCAAATAAAACCGCAGCCGAGCATTTAGCCTTTTGGCAAGCACAAGCGGCCGATGACATTCCAGATTCATGGCGTAAGTTTGAGCACATCGCCCAATATTGGCTAGCCAAAGGCGTAGATGGTTTTCGCTACGACATGGCTGAAATGGTACCAGTTGAATTTTGGAGTTACCTCAACAGCCACATTAAGCACACCAACCCAAATGCGTTTATTCTGGCTGAGGTGTATAACCCCGATTTATATCGCGATTATATTCATTTAGGTAAAATGGATTACTTATACGACAAAGTCGATTTATATGACACCTTAAAAGCCATAATTCAAGGTAAGGCCAGTACAGCAGCCATTGCCACAGTTCAAGCCAAAGTCAGCGACATCGATCAGCATATGCTGCATTTTTTAGAAAACCACGACGAACAACGCATCAACACAGCCGACTTTGCTCGAAATCCATTTAATGCACTGCCAGCGATGGTGGTGTCTGCAACGTTAAGTCGCTCTCCCACCTTACTGTATTTTGGTCAAGAAGTAGGTGAATCAGGCGCTGAAAATGCAGGCTTTGGACAACCGACTCGCACCAGTATTTTTGATTATGTTGGCGTGCCTGCTCATCAACGCTGGATGAACAACGGCAAGTTTGATGGCGGACAGTCAACATCTGATGAAAAGACATTACGGGCTTATTACCAAACCTTGTTAACCCTAAGCCATAGTGCATCAGCATTAACTGGCGAATATATCGAATTAGACACGCTACAGCGCCAACTTAATACCCAGGGGTACGATGATGAGGTATTTGCCTTTAGCCGTTTTAATGCAGACCAGCAGTTGATCATTGTCAGTAACTTTAGCCAACACCAAAGCAAGCAGTTTACCCTAACATTGCCACACACTCTGATTAACCAATGGCACATAATTAAAAACACACCCGTTAAAGACTTACTCAACTACACTCTGTTGACTCAGCAGCTCGTGTTACAGAGCGACAGCAGCGCCACTATTGATGTGCAATTAGCCCCACTGCAATCAGTCGTTATGGCATTACAACGCTAAATCACTAAACAAAAGCCATAAACCAAAAGCAGCGAGTTGAAAAGCTTAATCCAATAATACTGCAAAACCCTCTAGCCATCAGCTAGAGGGTTTTTATTATCGGTATTAATCAGTTTAGACATAGGTACACAAGAGAAAGCCTATATGTGACTATTTTTTAATATTATTGCCTATTTAGTTGTATATTTACTGACTCTTATTTAGCAACTCTATCTTTTAACTCTATAGACATATCAGGATCATTAATTTCATCAATAATATCTTGCACCAATTTTGGATTGGTGACCATGTTGGGTTCAGATTATCAATCAAATATTCTGACGTTAAATTCAATTTTGATATTCACTGGGACATTTAGCTGAATCCGTACTGTCTTTTGTACACATCTCTGAGCCACGGGTACAGGCTGATTTTTAGTATGTCGTCTTTTGCTTGAAAAAAAATAAAGACCCGCAAAAAGAGAACAATACAACGAGAAACCTACCAAATAATACAATTAACAAGAAAAGCATATACAAACAAATCAAATATCAGATGTAATC
>NZ_PJAP01000953.1:0-2955 GCF_002836795.1 Shewanella sp. 11B5
TAAAAATGGTTGAACGCCATATTGTTATGCCATCACAAGCGACAGCGTATAAAGTGGGAATGATTAAAATACTACAACTACGTGAGCAGGCTAAAAAGGCACTAGGAGCTAAGTTTGATATTCGCGAATTTCATACTGTAATTCTTAAAAATGGTCCATTGCCATTAGACATACTTGAAGAGCAAGTAAACAAGTGGATTAAACAGGTTCAATCACGGTAATTTTCAATAACTAATCCACTCGAACTAACATAAAAAAATAACCCCAGAACAAAGTCTGGGGTAAACCAAATAAATTAGGATGATGGTTTTAAGGTTGGCATTATTTTAGTTCGAAAACCATTGCCAACACTGATTCAAAATTTGCTACCTTGCCGATTTGTACGCCCAACTGAAAAGGGGTCATTTCTCAGAAAAACGCAGGGTTCAAATCACTTCGAATCAACTAACTACCATTGTATTGATATCAGAACAGAGTTCAACTAGTTAACAAATGTAAATCGCTAAACCCTTGATTAGCAACTTACTAATAAACTAATCAATCAACCCCTTAAGCAATTTAAAATCAAACACTTAAAACAAAGCCGCGAGGTAAGTCGCGGCTTTGTTTTAAAATAGAAACAATGTTTCCACTTTTACTTACGAAGTTTATACAAATGGTCGAACTTAGCATCCCAATAAGGTGGGCTACTAATGTGCGTTTTAATAAAATCAATGAACGCACTGACTTTGGGAGCTAGATGCTTACGACGAGGATACACAGCTTGTAATGGAAGGTTGTGAGTCAACTGCCAATCAGGTAACAAAGGTACCAATGTCCCTTGAGCGATTTCATCTTCCATTAAGTAACTGGCTAAATATACAATGCCTAAACCACTCACTGCGGCCGATTTCAATGCTGGTGCATTATCGACACGGAAATTGCCTGACACACCAATTTCGCAATAGTCTTCGCCCTTTTTAAATTGCCACATACTGTGCTCATGCCACTCGCCTTGATACACCAAGCAATTGTGCTCAACTAACTGTTCAGGTCGGCTAATGTTACCATGTTGCGCAATATAACCCGGTGAGGCGACTAATAAGAACTGACATTTCATTAACGGTCTTGCCACCATACCCAGCGGCAATTGCTCAGACATGGTTAACAGTAGATCTAAGCCTTCACTGACGACATCGACCTTATGATCAAGTAAGCTAACTTGTAGTTCAAGCTCTGGATGCCTTGCCATAAATGCTGGTAAAGCTGGAATAATATGCATGGTGCCAAATGATTGCGATATCCCAACTTTTAATACACCACGAGTTGCATCATTTAAGTTGTGAACACTTGAAACGGCCTGCTCTGCATCACGAAGGAGCTCTTCGCCTTGGAGATACAATAAATTGCCGGCTTCAGTAAGGCTTAAACTGCGGGTTGTACGCTGAATAAGCTGCACGCCAAGTTTATGTTCAAGATCTGCAACTTGAGTACTTACTTTAGATTTAGAAATGCCAAGACGTCTGGCTGCAGCACTAAAACTTCCTGCACGTGCAACATGAGTAAAAATTGCGATAGGTTCTAACAGTTCTAACATGAAAGTCGCCTTAAGCTGGTTACGACATTAATAAAAATTCCAGATATCTGTTAGCCATTGCTGGTAACCAAACCTTGTTAAGCGTCAATATCAACATTCAGATATTATGATTGATACTATTAAATGAGCATCAAAACAAACTAATACCGTTAATCAACACCAACAAATGAAGATTCTGAAATATAACCACATCTAAAGTAGAGTGTAATTTTGTAATAATTCTCACGAGTATAACAAAAAAAGCTTCTATGGCTCTATATTTATAATTGACAATTTTTTTATCAGAACAAAGCAACACTAGCTATAGCGGTAAAGCAGCTAGAATTGGCACAAAAAAAAAGCCCCTGTGTCTTCAAAAAGAGCACAGGGGAAGGTCAGGTGTCCGGGAAGACAGGTTGAACAAAATAAATTTACTCTTTTAGTTCGCCTAACTTAGCTAATGTATAAGGTGCAAGTTCTGGTATGTCTTTACGAACTTGGCTTTCTAACACTAATAATCCTTCAAAATTATCACAAATTTTATCAGCTCGTTGTTCAAGGCCTTGTGATTGCGATTCAAGCTGTTGCTCGATGTCTTTACCGACATTATCCATTTTTTGTGAAAAGGTATTCATTTTCTCTTCAAATGAACCACCTTCAGAAGACATAATCTGACTACCTAATGTCATCATTAATGATCCCATTGAGTTGGTGACCATTTGTTCTATCTCTTGCTCAAACTCTTCATTAAATGCATGTTCAATTGAAGACTCTGTTGAACCTAAATAAAACTTATCGCCTTGCTGATACGCCATGGTGTCAATGCGTTTTTGTATCCCTGTCATGAGCTT
The DNA here is from genome assembly GCF_002836795.1 of Shewanella sp. 11B5. Lineage (NCBI taxonomy): Bacteria > Pseudomonadati > Pseudomonadota > Gammaproteobacteria > Alteromonadales > Shewanellaceae > Shewanella > Shewanella sp. 11B5. The sequence continues at coordinate 2,407 of NZ_PJAP01000953.1, forward strand.
ATCAATTTGGCTACCAGTGGCATCGCCAAATATTGGAGTTAATGCCATATTAACCGCCTGAGATGCCATTACTACAACATCACCGACCAAATCAATTACCTCTGGAACCTGACGAGATAGTTCATCAGAATATTGAGTGAGCAATGTTTGTTGCTTAGCGTTTAAGGTAACCTTTTTACCGTCTACATACAGTTGATCCAGTTCAATGCGATATTTCTCAGCTCCATTGTCACTAATCTGCAATTTTTTTGGTTCAACGGTAACGTCATAGTTTAATGTCACATTGCACTTTTCATCATTAATTGACATTTTTGCCATAGCTGGAGTCAACGCCCCTGCAGTGAATAACATGCTGGTTAACGCTACACCACAAATCAACTTCTGTTTGGTCATGATAAAAATCCTTTTGCTATACGAATATCAATAATAAGGTCGAATATGAGTGTTATAAAGCACAAGCTATGCCAACAAAGTTAACTCGATGATTTTTAATAGATAAAACAAATATAGAGTTAATGAGTTAACTGATGGATGGGTGATAGCGGAAGT
>NZ_PJAP01000954.1:0-2948 GCF_002836795.1 Shewanella sp. 11B5
TATATTTGCATCAACCAGACAACGTTTATCTCGCGCTATTTTGCTTGATGAAGGTAAACCACAATACACAGCATTAGATGAAAGCCGCACTAATGAAACCTTTAATATCCATGTAATGGACCTAGATGGCAGCGCCATTAAGCAGTTAACCTTTAACTTAAGCCATGACTTTTACCCATTGGTACTGCAAAGCGGAAAGATTTTATACAGCCGCTGGGATCGAATGGGCGGCGGCCATGGAATTAACCTGTACCGTATGAATCCAGACGGAACAGAAAACGAATTAGTATTTGGCTGGCATTCGCATCAATTGCCCCTTGACGGCCAAGCCGAGCCGATAGATTTCATCAAGCCACAACAATTAGCTAGCGGCGAGATATTGATGTTGTTGGCATCACAGGATGACACCAGGATTCAAAAGCGTCCGGTGCTGATTAATATTGATGACTACATTGATGCTCAGCAAGCCACTGCCAACTCTGGCGCGCAAGGCGAAGCGATTACAGACGCCACGTTATCGGAGTTTAACTTCTCATTTTCTGCCGCATTGTCAGAAAACGGTAGAATCAATCATTTATACCCACTACCCGATAACAGCCAGCGCTTTTTAATGAGTTGGGATTTGTGTCGTGTTGTTGTAAATGACATCGTCCGTGCCTGCGGCCAACTCACCGCGGAGCAACTCGCTGACGACAATCTGATTCAAGCCGATCCATTATACGAGTTATGGCTACTCAATAATGCCAACAATACTCAACAATTAGTGGCCACCACATCTCAAGGCACTGTGCTAACTGAATCTGTCGTAATGCAACCTAGCGCACAACCAAAAACCTTTATCGCTGACAAGGTTGTCGGCAACGAACTTGATTCGCAATTAAGCCAAGAGTTAGCCGGCTCGATTCACATTCGTAGCGTTTATGACTTTGATGGTATCGACACCACTGCCAACGTAGGTGGTATTAGTCGTTTAAGTGACCCATCGCAAACACCTGCAGCCAACTTACCGGCTCGCTTTTTACGAATTGTACGTGGTGTTCCAATGCCACCCGATGACGTAAGAGACATCCTTAATACTGATTTTGGCCGCAGTAATAACCAACTCATGCGCGAAATTATCGGTTATAGCCCAATTCAACCCGATGGTTCAGTCAAAATAAAAGTGCCTGCTAATGTCCCATTGGCCATCAGTGTATTAGACATCAATGGTCAGCGTATTGGTGGACGCCACAGTCAATGGATAACCTTAACGCCGGGTGAAAACCTAGAATGTACCGGTTGCCATACCGCTAACAGTCAACTACCTCATGGCAGACTCGACGCCCAAGCAGCCAGCATTAATACCGGAGCCGCGGGTGGTTCAGCCTACCCTAATGCCACGAGTAATATCATTCCTGCGCAAGGACAAACCATGGCCGAAGCCGATGAAATGGTGAATGGCCTTGCCGAGCTTAGCGACAGCATCAAATATCAAGATATTTGGACTAACCCCGTATTGTCTGCCGTTAATCCAAATATTGAATACAGCTACAGTAATTTAGCCACACCGGCACCTAATGGCAGTAAATGCTTTGAAAATTGGACGCCCTATTGCCGCATTCAAATTAATTATGTTGAACATATTCAACCGCTGTGGGACTTAGCTCGACCCGTTATAGACGCAACAACTCAAATGATCGTTGCCGATAACACTTGTACCAGTTGCCATAATATCGTCGATGTAGATGGCGCAGCGCAAGTACCAGCGGGACAATTGTCGTTAATCAATTCACCTTCAGGCGATCAAGCCGCACACTTAACCTCATACCGTGAATTGCTGTTTAACGACGTTGAGCAAGAAGAAGTCGACGGTATTTTAATCGATAAATTAGTTGAAGTGCTCGATGCCGATGGCAACGTGGTTTATCAAGTAGACAGTAATGGTGAACTTATTCTCGACGCAGACGGTAACCCTATTCCAGTGTTAACCACAGTCAATGTACCCGCTGTTTTATCGACTAATGGTGCTCGCTCAAGCAGTATCTTTTTTGAGGTGATGAATAATACTACCCATCAAAATATGCTGTCGGCCGATGAGCTCAAATTACTCAACGAATGGTTAGACATTGGCGCGCAATATTACAACACGCCATTTTACTCACAAGACTAACAAAGCATGCCACAAGCAAATCCATAGGTTTGCTTCATGACTTTGCGATAGGGAATTATGCGAACATATTTACGAAACACCTTTTTATTGCTGACATTGCTGTGTTTAAGCCCAGTGTTGCAGGCCGACGACAACCCAAGTTTGCGTATTGAGGTGCCCTTTATTGAGCTACATTCTGGGCCAAGTGCTGGCTACCCTGTGGTGTCGATTATCGAAAAAAATGACATAGTCACAGTGCTGCTTAAGCGAACGTCTTGGTTGAAAGTGCAAAACAAACGTGGCGTTGAAGGTTGGTTTCATGAAGATAACCTAAAAGGTTTATCCCAAGATGGCCAAGCCATTGATACCAATTTAATCACAGAACAAGACGTCATCAATCGTCAGATAGAAGCCGGTGTCATGTACGGCGATTTAGAAGGTGCCAATTTTTACAATATCTATGCAGGCTATGCATTTACCCCCGTATTTAGTGCTGAAATATCAGCGGGTAAAGCACTGGGGAGCATTTCAGACAGTGATGTATTTGAAGTCCTGCTGTTTAGCCAACCTCTACCCGACTTAATCGTAGTGCCATACATTGGCGTTGGCGCGGGGATCATTAATACCGAACCCCATAGTGTGTTAGCCGACACCGAATCGCGTCGCAGCACCTTAATGAGTGCTGCGGTTGGGATTAAATATCACCTTGCACGTAATTTTTTATTACGGGCCGAATATAAACTCTCGTTAGCCTTAACCGACCGAGATGAAAATGAAGAGATCCAAACATGGAAAATAGGATTCAGCGTATTTTTTTAAT
>NZ_PJAP01000955.1:0-2947 GCF_002836795.1 Shewanella sp. 11B5
CGCTGAACACTGTAATATTGTGTTGCAATTAACAATGTTATTTGTAAAAGATGCACTTTATTGAATCTGATAAGTTTCAAGCTGATAGTGGCTAAATTTAATCTTTAAATAAGGCTTTATTAGCAAAATGTGAATCAGATAACATTTACACTGTTTTAGGTGTTAACTCGATGCCAGTACTGCGATACTGCGTGATTAAAGTGGTCATCGATAACTCTGCCGGAGCTTCATGGACAAGTCGTTAGAAAAGTCATTAGCCAAATGGCTTAAAAGCCAACAATCTTCTTGTGGTATTTTCCTCAAACTATCGGTGTTATGTGGTGTGCTCAATGGCATCGCCATCGTGGCGCAGGCCTATTTTATTGCCCAGATTTTACAGGGTGTCATTATTGATAACCTTGTTCCCGCAGCATTAAGCCTTCAATTTTTTGCCCTTATTGGTTTGTTATTTGTCCGAGCCTTATTGGCGCAAGTACGTGAACGGATAAGCTTTGAGGCGGGCAAACGTTTACGCACCGATATACGCCAAGCGGTACTCAATAAATTAGTCGCATTAGGGCCGGTATTTATTAAAGGCAAACCTGCAGGGGCATGGGCAACCTTAGTATTTGAGCAAGTTGAAGATTTGCATGACTTTTATGCTAAATACCTACCGCAGATGATGTTGGCGGGGTTTATTCCTTTACTGATATTAGCCTGTGTATTTCCGCTTAATTGGGCCGCTGGGATCATTTTAATGACAACGGCACCATTGATTCCGTTATTTATGATTTTAGTGGGTATGGGCGCCGCAGATGCTAATCGTAAAAATATGCAGGCGTTGTCGCGTTTAAGCGGCCACTTTATGGATCGTCTAAAAGGCCTGCAAACGTTAAAGTTGTTTAATCGCGGCGAAGCAGAGTTAGTGAATATTGAACATGCTTCAGAAGATTTTCATGCCCGGACGATGTCGGTATTACGCTTAGCCTTTCTTAGCTCCGCGGTATTAGAGTTTTTTGCCGCGGTATCGATTGCCGTATTGGCGGTGTACTTTGGCTTTAGTTACTTAGGTCATTTAGATTTTGGTCACTATGGCGTACAGGTAAGTTTGTTTACCGGCATGTTTGTGTTGATTTTAGCGCCAGAATTTTACCAACCCCTGCGAGACTTAGGCACTCATTACCACGCCAAAGCTCAAGCAATTGGTGCTGCAGAAGCGCTGGTTGAGCTGCTTGATTATCAAGTTAATACACCCGCTAAAATCCATTCAACATCATTAAATATGGCGTTCACAGCCGAAAGTATAAACATTCAAGCGATTGGGGTTGAAGTGTTTAGCTTAGATGGACAGCGTTTAGCTGGGCCTATTTCATTTACATTACCCGCAGGTGAGCATTGGGCTATTGTGGGCCCGAGTGGCGCGGGTAAAACCAGTTTACTGAATGCGTTGCTAGGTTTTTTACCTTATCAGGGATCGTTGCTCATTAATGGTCAGGAATTGTCACAACTTAATGTGGCCCAGTGGCGTCAACATTTGGCTTGGTTAGGACAAGATCCGCAATTGTTTCATGGCACGGTGCGAGAAAATGTCGCGTTGGCCAATCCGCAATTAAACGATGCGCAGATTATGACGTTGCTAGAACAAGCTGATATCAGTGAGTTTGTAAAGCAACAACCATTAGGCCTCGATTTAGTGATAAGCGACCAAAGTGCAGGTGTGTCAGTGGGCCAGGCACAACGTTTTGCTTTAGCACGTGCATTGGCTCAACCCGCAAAATTGTTTTTATTAGATGAACCTACCGCTAGCTTAGATGCCCAAAGCGAGCAATCAGTGCTGACTTCGTTGTACCGTGCGATGCAGTCGACAACAGCATTAACTGTTACCCATAAATTAGATGATCTACACAACATGAATTACATATTGGTGATGGATAACGGAATGGTGGTACAACACGGTCATGTAAATGATTTACGGCAGGCTGATGGATTATTAGCACAAATGCTCAATCAACAACAGAATCAACAACAGGAGGTGAGCTGATGTCGCAACCCGTTGATGCCGCGCCGCGTAATATTATTCAGGTGCTACGGCCGTTTGTTGCTTTGTTCCGCCGCCAGTGGCTGATGATGTTAGTCGGTTTATTGCTTACGTTTACCACGTTACTCACCGGTATTGGTCTGTTGTCTTTATCTGGCTGGTTCTTATCTGCCAGTGCGGTAGCAGGCTTAGCCGTGGTGACGGCCCAAACGTTCAACTTTTTTACTCCAGCAGGAGGCGTTCGATTTTTCTCCATCGCCAGAACGGCAAGTCGTTACGGCGAGCGCTTAGCAACGCATGAGGCGACCTTTAAATTGCTGACTCAACTGCGTGTTTGGGCATGGAATAAGTTGCTTCCGTTGAGTGCTGCCAACTTACAAGGTCTGCGCAGAGGCGACTTACTCAATCGTTTAGTTGCCGACATTGATACGTTAGATCATCTCTACTTACGCTTACTCACGCCAATGGCCGCATCTTTGATGATGATTGGGGTATTGTTGGTGTTTCTCGGGTGGTTTGATAACCATTTAGCCTTGAGTTTATGTGCATTATTATTAGCAGCTTGGTTTATTTTACCGTTAGTATTTTATTACTTAGGTAAGTCTCCTGGGCAAGCATTGATGCAAGCGCAAAGGCAATATCGAGTTGAGTTGCTTGATGTTATTCAGGGGCAAGCCGAATTAAGTTTATTTGGTGCTAATAAACGTTATTTAGCGCAACTGGAACAAGCACAGCGGGCTTTATTTAGTCAGCAAACCACCATGGCTAATATTACTGGGCTGAGCCAAGCCTTATTGATACTAATCAATGGCTGTGCGGTGGTGTTTATGTTGTATTTAGCAGGTCAAAGCGTTGGAGATGCCTCGCCTCCGGGGCCGTTAATGGCCTTAATGGTGTTTGCCACTATGGCCAGTCTTGAAATGATGATGC
>NZ_PJAP01000241.1:0-9422 GCF_002836795.1 Shewanella sp. 11B5
CGCCGCAGACAGTTATTTACACCCATTTAGTTTGCCTCACGGTCACCAAGAACTCGACTTATGCCCATACTGGTTGCCTCATGCAGAACAAGTCAGCTTTGCCGAAGCCGTTTGCAGCCAGCAAGTATTAACTCAGCTTGGTTTAGCCCCCAAAAGCATTGCCACAGCCCAGTTTCATTTTCAAAATAACTACGGCTATCACCTTAATGCCGCCAAGTTTAGCCAGTTACTCACCGAGCATTGCACTCAAAAACTCGGCGTCACCCATATTCGCGACCATGTCAGCCAAATTATTAATAACCAGCATGGTGACATCGAAAAACTCATTACCAAGCAGAATGGCGAAATTAGTGGCCAGTTATTTATCGACTGCACCGGCGCAAAATCACTACTGTTAGGTGAACATTTACAAGTGCCCTTTTTATGCCAAAAATCGGTGCTTTTTAATGATCGCGCACTAGCGATACAAGTCCCCTATTCTGATGCAAATAGCCCTATTGCGTCTTGCACCCACTCAACTGCACAGCCAAACGGTTGGATTTGGGATATTGGCCTACCAACACGTAAAGGTGTCGGTTATGTATACTCATCAAGCCACACTAACGATATAGATGCCCAGAAAACTCTGTTTAATTACCTCGGTGTTGATGGCGCGGCAGCAGACAAATTGGAGCCACGACAACTGGCCATTAATCCAGGTTATCGTGCTAAATGCTGGCAAAATAACTGTATTGCTATCGGGATGGCGGCAGGGTTTATTGAACCACTAGAAGCGTCGGCTTTGGCATTAATCGAATGGACTGCATCTACCTTGGCCCAGCAATTACCGCCAAACCGCATGGTGATGGATACTATTTCGGCACGAGTTAACGAGCGTTATCAGCAACATTGGCAACAAATTATCGATTTTTTAAAACTGCATTATGTCATCAGTCAACGTCAAGAGGATCGCTATTGGCGCGACCATCGTGAGTCAAACTCAATACCCGACAGCTTACAAGCCATGCTGGAATTATGGCGTTATCAAACACCGAGCCAACAAGATATTAGTTATAAAGAAGCCTTATTTCCGGCAGCCAGTTTTCAATATGTGCTTTATGGTATGGGCTTTAACACCCAATTACCCACACATGTAAAACCGTCGATGCAGCAATTGGCACAGCGACTGTTTAATGACAACCAGCAACGCACCCAAGCACTTAGTAAAAATCTGCCGACTAATCGCGAGTTACTCGATAAAGTGGCGCAATATGGTTTCCCTAAGCTTTAAGACATGACATAAATAATCACGATAACAACGTCAATAAGATTACAAGCAAGATTCACGTACAATAATCATAAAAATACGACGTATTTGAACGAACAAGATAGGACATCAAAATGAGCCAACATGTATTACTAAACAGCATTGAACATAAAGACGTAAAAGTGATGACTCATCGCTCTGCTGCACTAGGCGATAACCTTTGGTACAGCGTGACATTCCCGCAAGAATTTCGCAGCGTGCAAGCCCACTATCCTATCTTTTTTCATAAAGATACTGCCACAGGCCAATTTTACGCGGTGGCACTTTTTGGCTTTCAGCAGAATGACAACGTATTTTTAAGCGAGCAAGGTTGGAGTGCATCATACGTGCCGCTTACTGTGCGTCGCCAACCTTTTCTAATTGGCCAACAAACCGTACTAGAAGATGGTGTAGAACGTCAGCAACGCGTTATTCATGTGGACTTAGACCACCCTAGAGTCAGCGAAAACGAGGGTGAAGCCTTGTTTTTACCTTACGGTGGTAACACGCCATTACTCGATGAAGTCGGCGAAATTCTCGAGGTCATTCATCATGGTTTACAAGACGGTCAACGCTTTGTCGATGCCTTGATTGAACATCAATTGCTGGAATCATTCACTTTAGATATTGAGTTAGACAACGGTCAAAAAAATCAGATGATCGGTTTTTATACCATCAATGAAGAAACCTTAGCCGGATTGTCTGCTGACGCATTAGCAAAGCTGCACCAGCAAGGTTACTTGCAAGCCATTTACATGACATTAGCCTCGCAAAGCAATGTAAGAGACTTACTTAACCTCAAGAATGCTCAAGGTTAATAGTGATGACAGCGGTCCAGACTCAGCACGTCGAACACATCAATGAATGTACATTAGAGAGTGTCATTGATTTAATCCGTGATGCCGACAAACCTATGGTATTTAAGGGGTTGTGTCACCATTGGCCGTTAGTCCAGGCAGGATTAGAGTCAGCACAAAGCGCGATGACTTACCTGCGCCAGTTTTATCAAGGTATGCCAGTAACAGCGTATTATGTCCCGCCAGAACAACACGGTAGAGTGTTTTACAATGAACAACTTGATGGTTTTAATTATCAAGCTGGCCGATTGGACTTTAATCAACTGCTTGACCGATTAAGCCAAGAAATGATTAAAGACATGCCTGCCGGAATGTACATGGGCTCGACCGACATTCACCAATGTTTACCCGGTTTAGGGGCACAAAACAGTTTAGATTTAGCGCCCATGCAACCCTTAACCAGTATTTGGTTGGGCAATCAAACCAAGGTCGCTGCTCATTATGACTTTCCGCTAAACCTAGCGTGTAACGTGGTCGGAAAACGTACCTTTACCCTATTTCCACCCGAACAAATTAGTAATTTGTATGTTGGCCCAATGGAACTGGCACCCGGTGGCCAAGACATCAGTCTCGTTGATATGGAGAACCCCGACTTTGAACGTTTCCCGCGTTTTCAGCAGGCATTAGACGCCAGCCTAACAGCAGAGCTAAGCCCTGGTGATGTGTTATTTATTCCCAGCATGTGGTGGCACCATGTTCGCGGCGTCGATAATTTTAACGTACTCATTACCCACTGGTGGCGCGATACTCCTGGCTTTTTAGGCCGGCCTAACAATGCCTTATTGCACAGCATATTAAGCTTACGCTCTCTGCCTAAAACTCAGCGCCAAGCATGGAAATCGATATTCGAACACTACATTTTCGATCATGACGATGTTGATGACAGTCATATTCCCGACAATGTGAAAGGCATGCAAACTAAGCCATTAGACGAATTAACAGCCCGCAAAATACGCGCTGACTTAATCAATAAATTAAAACGATAATGCTGAACACAGCAAGATATCAAGCCAAACAGGATGCCCAAGATGAATAAATCAATCAAAAAAGTTGTCATTGCCGGTGGTGGAACCGCAGGTTGGATGGCCGCAGCCGCCTTTAGCAAACTGTTGGGCAAAAATCTTGAAATTGTATTAGTAGAATCTGACGAAATTGGCACTATTGGTGTCGGTGAAGCAACCATTCCAACCTTGCATATTTTCCATCGTTTACTGGGCTTAAAAGAACAAGATGTTATGGCAGCCACAAATGCCACCTTCAAACTCGGTATCCAGTTTGAAAACTGGCATGACGTCAACAAAGACTACCTGCATTCATTTGGCTTTTTAGGTAAAGACTGCTGGGCTTGTGGCTTTCAACACTTTTGGCTTAAGGGTAAGCAACAAGGCCTAGTAAGTGACATTGGCGACTATTGCACCGAGCATTTAGCTGCTCGCCAAGGCCGATTTGCAGTGCTTCCTAACCAAGATTACAACCATGCTTACCATATGGATGCGAGCCTTTATGCTAAGTTTTTGCGTAAATTTGCCGAGCACCATGGCATGACCCGCATCGAAGGTAAAATAGCCGACGTATTACTACACGACGACACGGGTAATATCCGCGCGTTAAAGCTTGAAAATGGCGCGTTAATTGAAGGCGATTTATTTATCGACTGCACCGGATTTAAAGCGTTGCTTATTGAGCAAACCTTAAACACTGGCTTTGAAGATTGGAGCCACTGGTTACCGTGTGACAGTGCGATAGCAGTACAAACTGAAGCGGTTCAAAAACCAATTCCTTATACTCGATCGATTGCCCGTGAGTCTGGTTGGCAATGGCGTATTCCGTTGCAAACCCGCACCGGCAATGGTTTAGTGTTTTGCAGTAAATACATTTCTGATGCTGATGCGACTGAATTATTGCTCAATAACATTGAAGGCGCGCCGATTAATCAACCTCGGGTGATTAAGTTTAAAACCGGTACTCGTCGCCAACATTGGAACAAAAACTGTGTCGCTGTTGGCTTATCTGCCGGATTTTTAGAGCCCTTAGAATCCACCAGCATTCATATGATCCAACGCAGCATAGTGCGCCTATTACAGCTGTTCCCGTCGCAAGGTATTATTGATGCCGATATTGCTGAATTTAATCAACAAACTAAAGTTGAAATGGATAACATTCGTGACTTTATTATTTTGCATTACAAGGTCACCGATCGCGAAGACAGTCGCTTTTGGCGTTACTGTAAAAACATGCCGATTCCAGCCTCATTACAACATCGTATAGACATGTTCAGTCAATCAGGCAAAGTCTATAAATACGGCAATGAATTGTTTGGCGAAAGCTCGTGGATCCAAGTGATGATGGGCCAAGGCTTAATGCCAAAAGAATATCACCCTATTGTCGACATGATGGACGAAGCGGAATTAACCAGCTTTTTAAACAGCATTAAAGCAACGGTAAAACGTAAAGTAGATACCTTGCCAGCACACCATGATTTTGTGCAGCATTACTGTAAATCAACCAGCATGTAAGGTTGTAACATGGCAACCGACTCATCTAACAACCGAACGATATCAAGCAAGAGTACTCTATCAAGCAAGAGTATTATCAAGGTGGGGCCATTTACGCCCCATATTGAATTTATTGGCCAACAGCAAACGCCGGTGATTATCATTGATGACTTTGGCGCAGATCTGTCGCAGCTAATTGATATTGCGATAGATGATAGTCAATTTAATCAAGACCAAGGTTCATACTATCCAGGGCAGCGCGCACCGCTGCCCAAACAATATGTAATCGACGTAATTAATGCGGTATATCAGTTGATATATGATACCTACAAGGTGCCACACTCGTTACGCTTAAAGCCCCAACAATGCGTGTTTTCGGTTATCGACAAGCCTGCAAAACGTTTATTGCCGCTGCAATGCATGCCACACTTTGACACCCCAGACCCGCACTATTTTGCGATTCTGCACTATCTCAATGATGGCGACCATGGTGATACCGGATTTTTTCGCCATAACGCCACGCAATATGAACAGATAACACCACACAACATTGACCATTACTTTAATCAGGCACAACCGGTTGTCGATGCACAACAAACGCTGATGCCTGATTATGTGGTCGATAGTAATGATCACTACACCCTTTATCATCAGGTTCAATATCGGCCAAATCGTTTAGTCATATATCCCGGTAACCTACTCCACTCGACGTTAGTCAACTCAGCAACCGACATCGATAGCAGTCCTAAAACAGGACGACTTACCGCGAATATCTTTATCAATTTCAAATAACACAGGGACCTCGTTATGGCTAAGCCACAGCACGGCAACATCTCGTCAAATCATAAAAAGAAAGCGCTTACAGCATGTGTTTCATCACTTATATACTTAGGTGTCAGCCATGCTGCATTAGCAGCACACCCAACCATTACCCCACAAACCTTACATGCATTAACGGTGTTACCAGATAATGAAAAGCTGCGTATTGGCGATCGTATTAGCCAAGTCGAAGATGACATTAACCGCTTATTGCCTCAGTTAACCTTAGAGGAAAAAGTGTCTTTGGTGCATGCCGCGGGCAAGTTTCATATACCTACTATTGAGCGCTTAGGCATACATGAAATGTGGATGTCAGACGGCCCACACGGTGTGCGCTACGAGATCGATCGCAACTCATGGGCACCCGCAGGATGGACTAACGATTACTCGACCTATTTACCGCCGTTAACCGCAATCGCCGCCAGTTGGGATCTTAACATGGCCACGCTGCACGGCAATGTGCTTGGCGCCGAAGCACGTCATCGCAATAAAGATCTTATTTTGGGCCCTGGTGTAAACCTCGCGCGCCTACCGTTATACGGGCGTAACTTTGAATACATGGGTGAAGACCCGTTTTTAGCGGCGAGTTTAGTGGTGCCCGAAATCAAAGCGATTCAGGCCAATGATGTCGGCGCCACCGTAAAGCATTATGCCCTTAATACCCAAGAACTAAACCGCACAAAAGTAAATGCCAAACCTGATGAGCGCACCTTGCGTGAAGTGTATTTACCAGCGTTTGAAGCGGCGGTAAAACAAGCCAACGTACATGCCATCATGGGCGCCTATAACGAATTTAGAGGCACTAACGCCAATCAGAGCGAGCACTTAGTCAATACTATTTTAAAAGGCGAGTGGGGCTTTCAAGGGGTGTTGCTTACCGACTGGAACGTCGACATCAACACTTATGATGCCGCCATGAACGGCCTTGATATTGAAATGGGCACAGATGTCGCTGATTTTGACGATTACTTTATGGCAAAACCGCTACTAGAGATGATTAACGCTGGCAAAGTACCAGTATCGGTACTTGATGATAAAGTCCGCCGTATTTTACGGGTGCAACTCAGCATCGGCATGATGGATAAACACCGTTTATCCGGCGAGCGTAACACACAAGCTCACCGTGATGATGCCCGCACACTGGCTGCAAATGGCATTGTATTACTTAAAAACGATAACAAGGTATTACCGCTACATGCTGACAAACTTAAACATGTCTTGGTACTTGGCCCTAATGCCGATAAACGCCATGGATTTGGTGGCGGCTCATCAGAAGTTAAAGCACTCTACGAAATCAGCCCATTAGCTGGTTTAAAAGCCAAGCTGGGTGACAAGGTCGACATTCAACTAATGCGTCCAGCCAGCAGCCAATTTATGCCGATAGCCAATGACTATTTAACCACACGTCATTGGACTGGCACGCCATCGTGGCAAATTAATTATTACAATGACAACAAGATGACCCAGCTTGCCAGTGAGTCATGGATAGCCGATCCGCAATTTAATGCCAAAGGCCAAAAACAGTTTGTCGACATTAAAGCCAACATCAAACCTATCGAAACGGGCAGCCACAGTTTTAACATAAAAGCTGACGGCCAAGTAGCATTGTACATTAACGATAAACCGCTAATTGCCACCACCCAAGCAGACCAAAGACATGTTATCAGTAAAGCCATGACCTTAACTGCTGGTGAGACTTACGCGGTGAGTTTACGTTACCAAGGCGACAAGCAAGCCACCTTAGGCTGGGAAACGCCCAACAGTTTGTACAATACCGAACAAGAGTATTTAGCCGCAGCCAAGAAAGCTGATGCGGTGATCTACTTTGGTGGCTTAAGTCATGCCGATGACCGCGAGTCTATCGACAGACCTGACATGGTATTGCCAGGCCAGCAAGATGAGGTCATCGCCAAACTGCTCAAAGCGAATCCAAATACAGTGGTGTTTATGATTGGCGGCTCTGCGGTAGAAATGCCGTGGGCAGATAACGCTAAAGCGGTTGTGTGGGGCTGGTATGGCGGTATGGAAGCCGGTAATGCTTACGCGGATATGTTATTGGGCAATCAAAACCCTAGCGGTAAAATGCCAATAACCTTACCGAAAAAACTCACTGACACCGCGCCTATCGCGTTAAACGATTACAACGCCACTGAATCACTTTATAGCGAAGGGGTATTTATTGGTTATCGCTGGTTTGAACAACAAAATATTGCGCCATTATTTGCTTTTGGCCACGGCCTGTCTTACAGCCAATTTAATTACAGCAACATCCGTCTTTCAAGCGCTGACATGGCAAATGATGACATTGCTGACGATGACATTATCACAGTTGAAGTCGATGTCACTAACACCAGTAAAGTCGATGGTGCCGAGGTAGTGCAATTGTATCTGCACGACGTTAAAGCCAGCGTACCGCGTCCAGCAAAAGAGCTAAAAGGCTTTGATAAGTTATGGTTAAAGGCAGGTGAAACCAAAACAGCTAGCTTTACGCTAACCCAACGCGACTTATCGTTTTGGGACGTCAACACTAATAATTGGTTAGCCGAATCAGGCCAGTTTGAAGTGATGATTGGCGCATCGGTTACCGACATTCGTTTGCGTAAACGCTTTGACTATCAACATAAAGCCAAACCTTAACGGTTCAACTTAGTCTCTTATAACCCAACAACTGCCTGCGTCACATTATTCTGTTGGCGCAGGCAGCTCCAAACGTTAACGCTCAATAAATGTCATCAGTTGCTCGGTTAACCTTGTCGATAATGCGCTTTCACCCGCATGATTAAGCAGTAATGCCACACATTCTGCTGTGCATAAACCACCTTCAATTTGATTGCGCCTAAGTGGGTATATCGACTTAGGTGGATTCACTAAAGACACTTTAGGCAATTCCTTTAAATAAGGGCTCTGATTAAACATTTTGCGCGCTTCTTGCCAAGTGGCATCGATAATCACTAAATACTCATACTGCGCTAATAACAAGCCAGCCTCTTGCGTAGTTTCATCATTTGGAAACACTAAGCCTACTTTACCCGCTTCAATCGCAGCCAATAATTCAGCGTCGGGGTGTTTACGGTGCCACTCAACCACCCGCGCGCTATCGCCTAAAACGTGTTTGACTAATTGGCCTGTATTATTAGCACGATCCATTTCTCGTGAATGCGTTAGCAAAATAATTTTCAACATAATTTTAAAAATAACACCTATAAAATGAACCGCTTAACGCCGTAATGACATACCGCAATACCAAAGTAATAAAAACATAACGTCGATAAACACAATTCAATAACCTGAAACGACTGCTTACGATAGACCAATACATTAACGCTATGAAAATACGATATACTCTCGAAAAATCGATTTAGTGTCGCGACCTAATCGATTATAACCACCGTATTCTACCCATAAACCCAAGTTCAGGTTATTTAATGATACTACAGCAAGTTATTGCATTATTTTTCACTATGTTAATTTTGGCGATACTGCCGGGGCCGGCAGTGTTTGCCGTGGTATCAAGAGCATTTTCAAATGGGTTCAAGCATGGCGCTTTTATTACCCTTGGCGTGCTGATGGGCGACTTTGTTTACATCCTATTAGCCTTGTTTGGTTTAGCTGCCATTGCCAATGCGATGGGGCCAGCGTTTGAAATAATAAAGTACGCCAGTGCGCTTTATTTATGCTGGTTAGGTTTCAGTATGTTGCGTGCAACCGCCAAAGGCGTTCAATTAGCAACCATACCGAAAGTGAGCCAATTTAAAAATTTAATCACAGGCCTGCTTATTGCCCTTGGCAACCCTAAAGCATTGATATTTTACGTCAGCTTTTTTCCTGCTTTTGTGCCTATGGTCCATGTTGACCTTATCGATGTGATGATTATACTCGCCACTGCAACCTTGGCTTTTGGTTCAGTTAACCTCACTTATGCATATTTGGCATCAAGTGCAAAACAGGTATTTACCTCCCCTAAAG
>NZ_PJAP01000956.1:0-2945 GCF_002836795.1 Shewanella sp. 11B5
AAAAATATTATCGAAAATGCCTGCAAATATAGCCCTATTGAATCATTAATTACCATTACGGTTACTCAGGACGAGCAGCAGACGATGATTTGTGTACTTGATCAAGGCAAGGGAATGTCTGATGAAGAAATTAGCTTAGCCAAAAATCGCTTTTATCGAGTTGATGAAAACGCTTCACACGGTGCCGGTTTAGGCTTGTCGATTTGCCAGCATATTATCAGTTTACATCATGGTGAATTGACTTTTAGCAAAGTAGAACCTCATGGCTTAAATGTTTGTATCGTCTTACCTCATGCTCAGATTTAGTGTGCGAACTGATAACTTTATTGATTTTATATATAAAAAAACAACACGAGAGGCAAGGTCTACTCGTGTTGTTTAGTGCTTTAGCTCGCTGATTTTTTTGACTGTTTACTGTCTTTCTCTTGAAGGCTTTTCTCTTGAAGGTCCGGTGTCTCTTGACTGGCTTGCACTGCGTGATGATGAATTATCACGTTGCTGACTCATTGAGCGCGAAGCTTGCTGAGGAGTCGATCGAATTGTTTCGCGAACTTGCTGCTTTTGCGGTTCACTCCTACGAATTTGTTTCACTTGCTGTTGTGGATTGCGCATCGCGTTAACGTGCGACTCACGCGACTTTTCAACTCGAGTGTTACGCTGTGCTTGTTGTAATTCTTGAGTGCGCGGCTTGCTTGTTATATTTGCCACCGGTTTTGCCTCATATTTAGGCCTAGTTTGGGCCACATCGCGCTGGCGACTGTAATTTGACTTCATCGGCTCGCCTTTACGCTCAAACGACTTTACCTGTGCTACAGGTTGACGTTGTTGGCTTAGATCGCGTTTTAGCTGGTTACTTCTGTGCTCTATCGGCTCATTACGGCCTACGCTTCTTACTGTCGATTTTTCGCTACGCTTGTCATGCTTGTTGCCATGGCTTACTTCTTTACGCTGCTCATTGACCTTGGTTGAGTAATGACGAGGTTCATTGGCGTGCTGGCGTTTAGGTTCACGTGAATAGCTTACTTGCTTGTTACGCTTTTCATAATGGCCGTTATAACGTTTGCTGATCACTTGGCTGTGGTAAGCCACACCCTTGCGATGCTTAGGTTTATGTTGCCAATGTTGGGCTCCATGGCTGTAACTAATTTTCCGTGGTGTGTAGTAACGGTAGTTTTGATGTACTGGCACCGCAATCACGCGGCGGTCATGCCAATGAAAACCACTAAAAAAGAAATTAAAGCTAATGCGTACTCCGCTGTCCCAGTATATCGCGCTGTGGTTAGGGCGATAATGTACGTAAGCAGGTGCATGCCAATAAACGGGTGGATAACGATTCCAGCGCCAATTGCCATAAACGATACGGCTGTCGTAGTAAGGCACGTAAACAATTTCTGGGCGAACTGATTCAATAATAATCCGGCGCTCGACTCGTGACACTTTAACTTGCTCAAGGTCGGCTAAGTTGTTGGCTTCGTCAGCTTGTTGCCTTAACGATTGAATAGTGTCTAGCATGCGACCTTCGTCTTGCAAAAATGCATCGCCTACGCTTTGAGTCCACGCTAAATCATCATTTAAACGCTCTAATACATTGGGAAATGCTACCAATGCTTTCACGCTTGGGTCCCAGTCTTGCGACTCTACCTCGGTCATAATTTTGTTGGTGTCGCGGTTACCTTGGTTTGCTAACCAGCGTTTTGCTTGGACAATTTCTAATGGATACGTTGACGCTATTAATATGTGGGTTAATAAACTGTCTGGATATAGCGCTATTGGCGCGAGCATTTGTGCCAACTCAGCATCACTCACCACATCATCTGCTGCATTATAAGTGTATGAATTAGTTGGTTGCGCCGCTTGTACATTTGTTAATGGCATACAGACCAAGGCTAAGGCGAGTAATGCCTGAACGGGTACGTGAATGGCTTTTTTCATGTTATCTCCAGCGTCATTGATGACTGTTAGGTTCATCATAACGAGCCGAAGATGAACATAAGCTGAAAGCTAATAACTGAAATTAATACGCTAGAACTATGCGAGAGAAATAAACGAGAGGAGCAAGCTAGATAAATTAAACAAATAATATATAACGGCAACCTGAGGTAGGCGTTTACTGTTGGAAAATAAACTCAAATTTGGCGCCACCCAATGATGCCGATTGACCAACGGTAAGTTTACCGTGATAACTGTCAACAAGATCTCTGACTATTGCCAGTCCTATCCCGTGACCTTGAGTGTAAGTGTCTGCACGGATCCCCCGTTCAAAAATATGCTGCTGTTTATCTTTAGGGATACCTTCACCATCATCTTCAATTGTTATGCACAGCGGATTTCCTTGCTGCGTAAGGGTTAATATCACCTTTGTTTTAGCAGCCTTACAAGCATTGTCGAGCACATTGCCAAGCATTTCTGTTAAGTCTGCTTCATCGCCTTTAAAGCGCGCTTGTTTGTTGGGGTGATACTCAATGGTGAGGTTTTGATGTTGGTATATCTTACTTAAGGTTCTGACTAATTTAACGGCAATACTGTCAACATTCACCCCTAAATGCCAAGCACTACCCGCTGCGCTTTGTGCCCGCTTTAGTTGGTAAGCAATAATTTGGTTTATACGATTAATTTGTTCCATCGAGGCTTCACTTAGATCCGCTTGAGTTTGGATTACCGCTAAAGGTGTTTTTAAACTGTGGGCTAAATCGGCTAAAGCATTGCGGTAGCGTTTGCGCTGACTTTGTTCGGTTTGCAATAAGGTGTTTAACTGTTGCGCTACTTTTTGCAATTCCACTGGGTAGCGAGTACTGAGTTGCTTTGATGTGCCTTGTTCTACAGCACTCAGTTCTTGGCTAAATTGACCTAATGGTTTTAGTGTCCATAACAACCAGCTGAGCTGTACGATAACCAATAAAGCAGTTAACACCAACAACCAAGTCCATAAGGTGTTAGAAAACTTT
>NZ_PJAP01000957.1:0-2942 GCF_002836795.1 Shewanella sp. 11B5
GAGTGTGAGCTGATTCATACTTTTATAAAGCTGTAGTATACTGGAGGTCGGATTTCAAGCCCGAACCAGTGGAATTATCAGCGTAACCATAGTGGCGCTGAGTTTCGCCGTTAGGCGTCAAACAAAGAGGAATGTTGCCGTGCTAGAAGCATATCGTAAACACGTCGCAGAACGTGCTGCAGAGGGCGTAGTCCCTAAGCCATTAAATGCACAACAAGTGGCTGAACTGGTTAAGTTATTTGAAACACCCCCAGCAGGTGAAGAGGCATTCATCCTCGACTTGCTCGAAAATCGTATTCCACCAGGAGTAGATGAAGCTGCTTATGTTAAAGCCGCTTTCCTTGATGCAGTCGCCAAAGGCACTGTGTCATCTCCTATCTTAAGCGCAGAACACGCTGTTAAACTGCTTGGCACTATGCAAGGTGGTTACAACATTGAGCCGTTAATTGACCAACTAGATAATGCAGCATTAGCACCTCTATCGGTTACCGCACTTTCAAATACATTGTTGATGTTTGATTCATACCACGATGTTGTTGAAAAAATGCAAGCGGGTAATGATTTTGCTAAGCAAGTGGTTGACGCTTGGGCCAATGCAGATTGGTTCTTAAATCGTCCAAAATTGGCTGACAAAGTTACCTTAACTGTTTTCAAAGTGTCTGGTGAAACCAACACTGATGATTTGTCTCCTGCGCCAGATGCATGGTCTCGTCCAGATATTCCACTACACGCATTAGCAATGCTAAAAAATGCGCGTGACGGTATTGTGCCTGATGAATCAGGTGTTGTGGGTCCAATCAAAGAAATCGAAGCGTTAAAAGGTAAAGGTCATCCTTTAGTTTACGTAGGTGATGTTGTTGGTACGGGTTCTTCACGTAAATCTGCCACTAACTCAGTGTTATGGTTTATGGGTGATGACATTCCTTTTGTACCTAACAAGCGTGCTGGTGGCTTCTGTTTAGGTAACAAAATTGCACCTATTTTCTTCAACACCATGGAAGATGCGGGTGCATTACCGATCGAACTAAACGTTGATCAAATGGACACTGGCGATGTGATCGATATCTACCCTTATGAAGGTGTAGTTAAGCGTCACGGCACTGATGAAGTTATCTCTACATTCGAACTTAAAACCGAAGTGTTGTTAGATGAAGTTCGTGCTGGTGGTCGTATTCCATTGATCATTGGTCGTGGTCTTACTGACCGTGCGCGTGAAACCTTAGGTCTTGAAGCATCAAAAGTATTCGTTCGTCCACAAGATATCGCTGCATCTAACAAAGGTTTTACTTTAGCCCAAAAAATGGTCGGTAAAGCATGTGGCGTATCAGGTGTTCGTCCTGGTCAATACTGCGAACCTAAGATGACCTCTGTTGGTTCACAAGACACTACTGGCCCTATGACACGTGATGAGTTAAAAGACTTAGCATGTTTAGGCTTTAGTGCTGATTTAACCATGCAGTCATTCTGCCACACTGCAGCTTATCCAAAGCCAGTGGATGTTACCACTCATCACACACTACCAGATTTCATTATGAACCGTGGTGGTGTTGCTTTACGTCCAGGTGACGGGGTTATTCACTCGTGGTTAAACCGTATGTTATTACCAGATACCGTAGGTACTGGTGGTGATTCACATACTCGTTTCCCTATTGGTATTTCGTTCCCAGCCGGTTCTGGTTTAGTGGCATTTGCTGCTGCAACAGGTGTCATGCCTCTTGATATGCCTGAATCTGTGCTAGTGCGCTTTAAAGGCGAAATGCAACCAGGTATTACCTTACGTGATTTAGTTCATGCTATCCCATTAAAAGCAATTGAAATGGGTCTGCTAACGGTTGAGAAGAAAGGCAAAATCAACGCTTTCTCTGGCCGCGTATTAGAAATCGAAGGTCTTGAAAAACTTAAAGTTGAACAAGCATTCGAATTATCTGATGCATCTGCTGAGCGTTCAGCTGCAGGTTGTAGCATTAAGCTAGACAAAGAGCCAATCATTGAATATCTAACCTCTAACATCGTAATGTTAAAGTGGATGATTGCAGAAGGTTATGGCGATCGTCGTACTATTGAACGTCGTATTACTGCGATGCAAGAATGGATTGCTAACCCACAGTTGATGGAAGCAGATAAAGATGCAGAATATGCTGAAATTATCGAAATCAATCTAAACGACATCAAAGAGCCAATCCTTTGTGCACCAAACGATCCTGATGATGCAGTATTATTATCAAGCGTTGCACAAACTAAGATTGACGAAGTGTTTGTTGGTTCTTGTATGACTAACATCGGTCACTTCCGTGCGACCGGTAAGATGTTAGAAAAATTTGCTACCACGTTACCAACACGTTTATGGATTGCACCACCAACTAAGATGGACCGCGATCAATTAACGGAAGAGGGTTACTACTCAATCTTCGGCCGTGTTGGTGCTCGCATCGAGATCCCTGGTTGTTCTCTATGTATGGGTAACCAAGCACGTGTTGCAGAAGGTGCTACTGTAGTATCAACGTCTACACGTAACTTCCCTAACCGTTTAGGTACTGGCGCAAACGTATACTTAGCATCAGCTGAGTTAGCAGCAGTAGCAGCGTTACTAGGTCGTTTACCTTCAGTTGAAGAATATCAAAACTACGCTAAAGAATTGGATGCAACAGCAGCTGATACTTACCGTTACTTGAACTTCGACCAAATCGATTCTTACACTAAGAAAGCCGACAGCGTGATTTTCCAAGCCGCGCTTTAAGCTTAAACGAGTTAACAATTGATCAAAAATGCCAGCAGAAATGCTGGCATTTTTATTGGTGTTATATTGTTTAACTTGTAACTTATTTCAGGATAAAAATGAGTTTCAACCTATCTTTTTATAAAGATTTACCCTGATCCCACTAAATTAATCAACGGCTAAAACCAATGCGAAAATTAGCCATATCTATGCTCTTATGGCCTGA
>NZ_PJAP01000958.1:0-2939 GCF_002836795.1 Shewanella sp. 11B5
ACTCACTGAGTAACCCTTGACCACTTGAATCAGAACCCGTTTTATCTAAGGTTAGCGAGACGTTCACTTCCGAGGTCGTGATTAAATCGACTGATATTTTGTGTCGCGCTAATGTCGCAAACGTTTCAGCCAAAAAGCCCTGAGCATGTAACATTTGCAAGCTATGCAAGTTAAGTAAAGTTTGATCGCGGCGCAATGCCACCGCTCTAAACACCGGAGTATCTTCAACTTGATGACGTATCCAAGTACCGCCCAATTCAGGCGCTTTACTTGAACCCACAAACACCTGAATTTTTTGTCTTACTGCCGGTAAAATGGTGGCGGGATGCAATACTTTTGCGCCAAAGGTCGCCATCTCAGCGGCTTCATTAAAGCTAATTTCAGCAATCGGGCGGGCATTAGGGGCAAGGCGTGGATCAGTGGTATAAATACCGGCTACATCGGTCCAAATCTCAACCGCTGTGGCACGAAGCGCTTCGGCAAGTAATGCCGCCGAATAGTCGCTGCCACCACGGCCTAATGTTGTTGTTCGTCCTTCTTCATCTGCACCAATAAAGCCTTGAGTAACGATAACGTAACGCGCAAGTAATGGCTGTAAAAAGTCACCCGCTAACGTTGAAATAGCTTCAATTTGTGGCTCTGCGCGACCAAAGTGACTGTCGGTACGTAATACTTGGCGCACATCAAAATGATTTGAAGCGGTGCCCTTTTCCCGAATAACCGCAGAAAATAAAATCGATGAACATTGCTCTCCCGTCGACAGTAACTCGTCCATAACCGCTTTGCTGCGATTCAGCTCTAACGATTCGCTGAGTACTGACATCCGGCTGAGTATTTTATCAATACTGGCTGCCACGTCTTGCGGACGACCGAGTTCATCTAATATCGCATATTGAATTTGAGCAATTTGCTTAAGCAATACCAAACGGCGTTCATCATTAACATTAGCTTGAGTTAACTCAACTAATAAATTGGTCACTCCGCTGGAGGCGCTTACTACCACAAGACGAGTAGCTTGATTAGCCAACACAATATCTGCACAACGGCTCATAGAGGCGTAATCAGCAACTGACGTGCCGCCAAATTTGGCAACGACTAATTCTGGGGTATCTATTTCAGACTGAACAAAGCTCATACTGATGCCTCCGCTGTTTGCGAAAGACTAAAAAATAAGATGTGATTTACTAACATGATATACGCTCCGAACACACTACGTTCGAAGAGCCTGGTGCTAAGATAACGCACCCTTATAGAAGGGAAACAGCAATCATCACCAGAAGCTCTCCACCAAAAAAATAGGTGACAATCGTTAGGATTCAGCCTAATCGACCGATATCAATGTTTGCCAAACAAACTGATACCTCGGCGCTAATCTCCATCATAAGTGGTCATCGGATTGGCATCCTCTCACTTACTACCTAGTTAACGCTCCTCTTCTGTTCCTCCCGAAGGAGTGGGTTGAAAATAGCAACAAATCACCTATCAAGTCAATCAGCAAACACAGTAAAAATACACTGCTGCGATAAAAAATATCGTTGCGTTGAGATATTCTGTTGCTGTGCCCTCTAATTAATGATTGTTCTCTATTACGAAAAAACGCCAATATATATGCAAAAAATATTATGAATGGTAAATTACCGAGACAATCGAACATTGATTGTCCCCAAATAATACATCAGTTGTTCTTCTACAACGGTGCAGTTTAAATTACGCCATTATTTACCCAGTATACGAGCCTATCTCAGGCCACTCACTCACCACCCTTAATCGGTGGTTAAACATCCCCATATCAACTTCAGGTTTGATAATATCAAGGCACGCAATCAAAGATAGTAAACCTTGATTAACGTAGTAAATTGCATGTTGATTAAACTCTCTGCCAAGCTCAATAGCTTGTTCTTTATCAATAAAAATCGCCCAACTCTTTTCCATATGCGACAAATCAGGTGCTGCACCGATTAGCGCACGATAGGGGCGGTTATATTGTTGAATTTTAGATTGAAGCTGACGATCGAGTAAGCGATTTTGACTAGGAGAGAGTCTTGAACCACGAGGGTTATGAGCAGTAACAATAGCAAATGGGAAATCATGTGAAAGGCGTTGAGTGAACAAAAAATGAGTGCTTTGATACTCATTCCACAATGTATCTATAACATTTTCCATAATAAATTTTCGTCAATTAAGCCAAAATTAGTCTAGCAGATAGGTTAGAGTTCTAAAAGGTTTGCTATCTAAATCAACAGTATTATATTAGAAAATCATTAATTATTATCACCTTAGCAAGGTTAATCTTTCATATACTTGAGTGTTATATTAATTTTTTAACATTTAATTTGTTAACAAATGCCTAAAACGAGTACAATAACCATCACGCACTATTAAATCACTGTAGCAAAGTTAGCTACATACACCTCAAAAACTCAGCAAATGTTGTTGTGAGTGTGATGATTTTTTGATGTAAAGTTTACAGTCGTACTAAATTTGTTCTACATTTGATAAAACATTAATACGATTAAATAAGTTTGCTATAGAAGGAACTATCTTTCTAAATCGCATTCATAGTAAGTAAGCTTAAGTGCAACAAATTTTACACCATCATGCATAAGTGCAAACACGTACCTTGGCGTAGTGGAAATTAATCGACGTAAGCAGACTCAGTAACCAGCATTAAGTGTTACATAATAGAGTTTATAGAGAGTGTTTAATTCAGGGTAGACATAGATAAACACCAAAAAATATCGGAATCTTAGCGCATTAGCTAAAGCGCTATTGCAATCTATTAGCACACAGTTCGCAAACAGTGGCTAGAATCGAATTTTATAAAATCAGGTAAATATCATGCAAAATCCGCACATTTTAATTGTTGAAGATGAAGCTGTAACTCGTAATACATTACGCAGTATTTTTGAAGCTGAAGGTTATGTTGTCACTGAAGCTAA
>NZ_PJAP01000959.1:0-2935 GCF_002836795.1 Shewanella sp. 11B5
AATCTACAAATCTACAAATCTACAAATCTACAAATCAAAATATGCCACTATTGTAAATTTGAGCTATACGAATAAGAAATAGCGTAACCCTTTAAAGTGAAATGATGTCCACGCTATTGAGTTGGCTTTTAAGTAAACCGACATCCGTTTACAAATGAGTATTATCGATTTGGCTTTTGGTATTAAAAAATATTGAATAGCAGCCAAATGAAATGGGCAGAGATAGATGAGGATAATCTAGCGATTGAGCCATTGTACTGCTTACCAGGTGGATGACAGGCTCAAACAAATTATCATATCAATAAACGAGGCGACTGCGCATGGCGCGCAATAAGCGATACATTATAGAATTTATATAGGTTTGGTTATTTTAATCACGACCCTACGATTCATCTTACGTTCTTCTGCAAGATCATTACCTGTTACATGGCGTTTCTCACCATGACCCGATGTATGAATCCGATCTTTAGGGATACCACTAGCAATAAGAATATCTTTCACTGAATCAGCACGCTTATCTGACACCTTTTGGTTAACCGAACGTCCACCGTAACTGTCGGTGTAAGCATCAATGAGCACGAGCTCTACTTCAGGGTCAAAAGACAAATAACGCTGTATTTTCTGTAATTGCTGGCTAGAAAAACGAGTAAGCTCTACCCCGCCTTCTTGGTAATTTAACACCGTAAAAGCAATATCATCAAAACTGTATGGCAATAAATTAGCTAAGCAAGCACGAAATTCACGGTATTTACCGCCAAAATTAGCCGATGACAAACCGACGGCAATCTTGGCATTGTGATTATACCAATCAGCATAATAAAACGTGGGTTCCATTCCTTGGCTCAATTCATTCAGCATAGACCAGGCAGCTTTTTTAGGCACTTCACCATTAAACTGCTTATTGTAAGTCAGTTGAGTGATTTCTTTAGAATTGTGTCCTGGGCGCCAACTAGGGGCTCGACTAATTAATGTCGCTTTAGTCACTGCATCAGGTTTTAGCCACATGTCTAACGTGAAATGTAAATTTAACGCTTTACCAGCGTTACTGGTAAAGACAGCTCGCCCATAGTCAGGAATATCATGTTCAAGACGGCATTCTATTGGATTGTTCTCACCAATACGCCATGCAGAGTTTTCTAATGACGCAACGTAGTGCCTCAAGTCGGCATTAGCCGTTGAGCAAAGACACAAACTTGTGAGGACCATCAGTTTTCGCCACATAAAACCACCCTTTATACCCGATTACATTTGTTCTATCGGCCACAAAGTCAGTTCCTTTAGTAAACAATCATGTTTAATCGATGATAAAAACCACAATCAAACATGACACTGCGCTTGAGTTTGCGCATAATACTCGGCTTATATCATTTGCACCGATGAATGATAGCTATTGAGGATAAAAACTGTAATGACTGATATTTGCGACGCTAATAAGTTTAAACACCGATTTCGTGGTTATTTCCCTGTTGTTATCGATGTCGAAACTGCGGGTTTTAATGCCAATACCGATGCGTTGCTTGAAATTGCTGTCAGCTTATTAAAAATGAATAGTGATGGAGTCATTGTACTTGATAGAACCCTTCACTTTAATATTGAGCCTTTTGAAGGCGCAAACTTAGAACCTGCAGCATTAGCTTTTAACGGTATAGACCCCACCAATCCACTTCGTGGTGCAGTAGACGAAAAAGTCGCTTTTTTAGAGATTTTTAAAGAAGTTAAAAAAGCCCAAAAAGCAGCAGATTGTCATCGCAGTATCATTGTCGCGCACAATGCCGCTTTTGATTTAGGGTTTGTTAATAAGGCTATTGAACGAAATGGTTTAAAACGATCTCCTTTTCATCCTTTTGCTAGCTTTGATACCGCGACACTCGCAGGCCTTGCTATTGGACACACTGTATTAGCTAAAGCCTGTAAAATGGCAGGGATCGATTTCGACAATAAAGAAGCCCATTCAGCATTATATGATACCGAACGTACCGCTGAATTATTTTGCCTCATCGTTAACAGATGGAAAGCGTTGGGCGGATGGCCATTAGCGGCTGTGGAAGATGATAGCGACTCTACAAGCGAATAATGAATACTTAGCCCTTCGTTATCTCTTGCAGGCCATCAACACTTGGCCAGTTCGATAAGAAAGCATTAATGTCACCCAATAAAAAAGCTGCCGAAGCAGCTTTTTTATTGTCTCTAATTCGCTAAATTATAGCTTGTCAGAGTTATCTTTTAGATATGCAGCAACACCTTCAGTGCTTGCAGTCATACCTTTTTCGCCTTTTGACCAGCCCGCTGGACAAACTTCACCGTGCTCTTCATGGAACTGAAGTGCGTCAATCATACGGATCATTTCATCAACGTTACGGCCTAGTGGTAAATCGTTAACCACTTGGTGACGAACTTGACCTTCTTTGTCTACTAAGAAAGAACCACGGAAAGCTACACCAGCTTCTGGATGCTCTACGTCATATGCTTTACAAATTTCGTGTTTAACATCAGCTACTAGAGTGTACTTAACTTGGCCAATACCACCCTTGTCGACTGGAGTGTTACGCCATGCGTTATGAGTAAACTGTGAATCAATAGAAACACCAATCACTTCAACACCACGTTTAGTGAACTCTTCCATACGGTGATCAAAAGCAATTAGCTCTGATGGACATACAAAAGTAAAATCGAGTGGGTAGAAGAAAATAACTGCAGGCTTACCTTTAATTGCGGTAGCAAGGTTAAATGTGTCAACAATTTCACCAGAACCAAGAACGGCTGCGGCTGTAAAATCTGGGGCTGGACGGCCTACTAATACGCTCATTATCTATCTCCATTTAATGGCTTAAACACTCAACAACAGTACATGTGTATCGCAAAATGGTGACCCACCAAGCAATTACCCATACTGTTGAGACTTAAATCAGTTGTATACCATACATCTAATTTAACG
>NZ_PJAP01000960.1:0-2929 GCF_002836795.1 Shewanella sp. 11B5
GGACGAAGAGTTTGATTTAGATTCGTTAATTGAAACTCATGGTAAAGCAGCGCAAGTTAACACTGCAAAATCAAAAGATGTATTAAATGATCCCAATATTAAAGGCATTGTTGTCGATGACGCAGATGACTTGCTTAGTGAACTTGGATTATAAGTTCGCTTTATAACACCAGGTTGGTTTATCAACTTGGTGGTTTTTTATAGTGGCGATGACAATAAAAATAAAAGGTTAACCATAAAAATGGCATCTAAAGCGACTTCTATTGATATAGCTTACCGTGCAGGCGTGTCGCAATCGACTGTGTCTCGTGCGTTAAGAAACAGTCCGTTGGTAAATTTAGAAACGCGACAGCGTATCCAAGCCATTGCAAAAGAACTCAATTATAAAGTCGATAAAAATGCCAGTAACTTGCGCATGCAAAACAGCCATACGTTAGCATTGCTAATTTGTGAAGATCCAACTAATGATGAGTCGATGATCAACCCATTTTTCCTCTCTATGTTGGGTTCGATCACTCGAGCAACCGCCCGTCAAGGTTATGATTTATTGGTGTCATTTCAGCAGCTTTCAACGGATTGGCATGCAGATTATGAAGACAGTAATAAAGCCGATGGTATTATTTTATTAGGCTATGGCGATTATATGGATTATGCCCATAAGCTTGATAAGCTTATCGAAAAAAATACTCATTTTGTTATCTGGGGAGCTGAGCATAACAATAAAGCGGTGTTGTCTATTGGTTGCGATAATCATCAAGGTGGTTTTGTTGCCACGGAACATTTGCTTGGGTTAGGGCATAAACACATTGCTTTTTTAGGTGATTCGTCAAGTCGCAGCCCTGAATTTCGCGACAGATATTTAGGTCATGTTGATGCTTTACAATCTACCGGTATCGAGGCCGACACACAGTTACAGCATGACGCTATTAATACCGAAGCCTCTGGCTATCATGCCGCCAACGTATTATTAGATAGCGGCGTGACATTTGATGCTATTTTTACTGCGAGTGATCTAATTGCGATAGGGGCCATTCGTGCATTGAAAAAGCGCGGTGTTTTAGTTCCGGAGCAAGTTGCTGTAGTGGGATACGATGATATTCCGGTGGCCAGTTTTGCCAATCCGGCGTTAACAACCATAAAGCAAGATACTCAGTTCGCAGGTGAAATACTTGTTGAAAGTGTGTTGAAGTTAATCCGTGGTCAAGAAGTTAGCCAGCGATTAATCAAGACCCATTTAGTGGTACGTAGTTCATGTGGTGCAAATGTAGAAGATAATTAACTCACAGGCATCAAGCCATGAAGTGCATCTAACATTTTATGTAGACCCTTTTTTATTTTGTTTGCAGAGTCTTGGCGAGCTAAAACACTGAGTTAATATTATTTATTTCCAGTGACCGTCCTATGCAGATACTATTAAACGCTATCATACTTGTGCGTCGATCTTGCTAGTTAAATTTTTAAAGGATAATTTTTTTATGGCAGGTGCCAGTTTATTAACTCTATTAGATGATATTGCGACTATTTTGGATGATGTAGCGGCCATGAGTAAAGTGGCTGCACGTAAAACAGCGGGCGTTCTGGGTGATGATTTAGCCTTAAATGCGCAACAAGTGTCGGGTGTTGCGTCTGAGCGTGAACTACCGGTGGTATTTGCGGTAGCGATGGGATCATTTAAAAATAAAGTGATTTTAGTGCCGATGGCCATGTTGATCAGCGCGTTTATTCCATGGGCTATAACGCCTTTATTGATGTTTGGTGGTTTGTTTTTGTGTTACGAGGGTTTTGAAAAAGTCTATCATTCACTAACACATAAACGCGCTCCTGTGATCGATGACGATGCGGTAGTCGCCAAAGCAAAAGCGGATATCGAAGACTTAGCTGCATTCGAAAAAGAAAAAATAAAAGGCGCTATTCGTACCGACTTTGTCTTATCAGCTGAAATTATCGCAATTAGTTTAGGCGTGGCAGCACACATGGATCTAATGGGGCAATTTTTAACCTTATGTGTGATTGCCATTGTGATTACGGTCGGGGTGTACGGCTTAGTGGCAGGGATTGTTAAAATCGATGATCTTGGTTTGTATCTTGCTCAGCGTAAACCGAGTGGAATAGGGCGTAAATTAGGCCTAGGATTAGTATCTGCTGCTCCTTATCTAATGAAAATCCTGACATTTGTCGGCACTATTGCCATGTTTATGGTCGGTGGCGGTATTTTAACTCATGGAATTCATGTGGTGTCTGAATGGATTTTGCATGCTGAAACGCTGGTTAGCCAAGTGAGTGTTGTTGGTGACGTTTTAGGACTATTAACCCCAAGCGTGTTGAATGCACTATTTGGTGTTGTTGCTGGTGGTTTAGCGGTATTAGTGATGAATGGTGTGACTAAGTTAGTGCCTGCAAAAAACTAGTTAATGCCTGCAAAAGATTAGTAAATCCAAGCAATTGTTGTGGTAAGCAATGATTGGTAAAAACATACAAAAAAAGCATAGTCTATGACTATGCTTTTTTCGTGGCATTGACGATAATGACGATGTTAATCAGTCTATTAGGACTAAACCGCTAAATTATCCGGACTGTCTGGATTTGGTACTGTTTTTGGATTTGGCCCATATTCGTTGTCATCTTTACTGTTAAAGCACATTACAACCAGTAAAATTAATACGCCAAGCAGTGGAATAAATATCAACAATAACCACCAACCGGAATGGTCTGTGTCGTGTAAACGACGGACACTCACTGCGATACTTGGGAGCATGATGGCGAGTGAATAAATTGAGCTTAATACCCCAGCACCGTAAACGTCGCTGTACAAACCGACACCCATGTCTAATAGCGTCAGTACGATACTGATAACGGCGCTGATTAATCCAAACATCCAGTATTCTTTGCGTCGTGCACGGCCGCTAAAATCAAAATACTGTTTCAATAC